>NZ_OZ061610.1:0-5547 GCF_964065465.1 Liquorilactobacillus satsumensis | reverse complement strand
ACGTGCTAAAACGATCGGGCTATACTGCGACGTTGATAATCGTCACAAGTTTTGGTAAAAGACTTTCTATACCTTCAGATAGGGAAAGTCTGCCTTCCTCCTGAACTACCAGCTCAATTGATAGCTCATCAAAACATAAAACACAAGAGAGATTACATATCTTTTTTAAGAGATAAATACTAAAATTGATGTTAAATAGCAACCCTAAAAATAGAAAATTGGAGGTTCTGAAAGAACTGAAATTTTTTGTTTTTTGGGTTTTAGATGAACGGTTTCTAAGTTCATCAGGGCTTGACCTTGAACTTTATTTTTTAATTTTTGGTGGAATTTATTTTATAATCTAGTTGAATTTTGATTGATGTATCTTTCAAAAAATCACGCTAAATTTTCCTTTATTTCTAAAATTTCCGCCAGCCGCCCGCTTGAAACCGCACTCTCTCCACGTAGTTACGATAGTACAGTTTCAAGCGGGCGGCTGGCTACTAAGGATATAAAGAAAAAGTAAGCGTGAGTAAGATAAAAAGAAGATAAGAAAAGATAGTAAGTAAGAGTGAGATAAAGAGAAATAGAGTTCAAAGTCAGAAGATTAAGTTCAAGAGAAGAGTCAAGATCAAGAGCAGGTTCAAGGTCAAGTTCAAAGGCAGGTCAAAAGAAAGTTCAAGAGCAGATAGATAAAAAATATAGGTAGGTGTTTAAGTTGATGATTGGGTTAACAGAAAAAAGACAGAGAGTGTTAGAGATAATAGATAGATTGGGAATTGCAAATATAGAGCAGATTGTTAGTTTGACAGGTTCAAAAAAAACGACAGCATATTATGCAGTAAAAGAGTTAAAAAAGAACGGTTTAGTTACGGAGTTTAAGAATATAAGACAGGCGGTTTTTTTAATCACTAAGGCTGGTAGTGAGTTTGTCGGAGAATTAAATTTTGGTTTTTCAAGAGATAATAAAGCGCCGAATTTTGCAATTTTTCGCCATAGTATGTTAGTAAATGAGAGCATGATTTTTTATAAGGAGCATTTGAAAGAAGCTAGTT
Source organism: Liquorilactobacillus satsumensis (assembly GCF_964065465.1). Taxonomy (NCBI): domain Bacteria; kingdom Bacillati; phylum Bacillota; class Bacilli; order Lactobacillales; family Lactobacillaceae; genus Liquorilactobacillus; species Liquorilactobacillus satsumensis. The sequence goes on along the minus strand of NZ_OZ061610.1, from coordinate 4,513 downwards.
TCGAGACGGAACGGGAATTGTTAGTGAATGAAGTTAGTGACATTGGACAGGATAGAAGAGAATTAAAAATTTTGCCTGATTTTGTAATAGAGACAGAAGAAACAAGACAGGCGGTAGAAGTTGAGTTAACAAGAAAGACCCCCGCGCGGATAAAGAAGAAGTTGCTTAATTATAAAAAATTGATTGAGGCAGGACAGTACACGCATATTGTTTATTTATATCAGTCGTTGAATGTACGCCGATTAGTCGCAAAATGTGCGGCAGAGGTGGGAATAGAGGTTACTTTTGGTAACCTTGATGAGATGTTGGGTGGAAATAATAATGATCTCTAGGGGTAAAAAAACGTGTGACCGAATGCAAGGTATTTAAGTTTTTTGTTGACCAACTCGTCTAAACAAAAAACACCTCCAACGGAACGATCATTGGAGGTGTTTTTTATGATAGATGTAATTTTAATTTTAGCGTTGCTTCTACTTATCATTATAGGACTTAAAAAGTAGCACTGGCATACTATTTTTTGCTTTTCCCGCCCCTTTTTTGCAAGCAAAAACAACTTTATAAGTAAATTGTAGCATAGCTAAAGTGGAAAGTCGTGAATTTTGTTAGAAGAAACAATAAGTGTTAGTAGGCGAGTGATACAAGTAGTAAGGCAAGCGACACAGAAGAGCAGTACAAGCAAGACCCAAGCAAGCTCAACAGTGACAGAAAATTTAAGCACAACGAAACAAACAGCCGCAACAACACCAGTAGACCCAAGCGCGGCAAGTTCGAGTACAACAGCGGCTACCACACAAAACGCAAAAGCAGGACAGCCACAGGCAGTCCAGGAGAGTGGCGTAAAAGCGCAACAAACAGCCGTAAGAGCGACTTTGCCACAAACTGGCGAGATAATACTAGAAGTATGAGCATGAGCGTAGCAGGGGCAATATTGATCGCTGTAACGGGGTTAATCGCAGGAACGCAAAAGATTGGCGGAATCAAGAAATTATTCAATAGATAAAAAAGAGGAGTAGCCCACTAAGGGCTATTTTTTTTGCTATAATGAAGCCGTATCTTTTAAAAGGGGTGTATCGTATTGGCTAAAAGGTGGTTATCAGTACCAGAAATCGCGGAAGAACTAGGGATAAACAAATTACGAGTGTATCGCTATATAAGTAAATACAATATCGACTATGATAAAAGGCTTAAAAATGTAAATTACTACGGAGAGCCCATTATTAAGCGAATAAAAGAACATTTTTTTGTAGCCGACCATATCGGCGATACAAGCGATACAAAGCCTACCGATATACAAAAAACTGAAAAAAGAACCACTAAGCCTGATACAGAGCCGAAAACTGGCGATACTAAAAAACGAGTATCGGGTCTTGATAGTGATATAGAAAAAGATAAAGAAAGCCTTGATAGCAAGGGAAAAGGTGGGGATAGTATCGACTGTATCGCGATACTAGAAGATTACCGAGAACAGTTTAAGTTAATGAAGCAACAACTAGAGAAAAAAGATGAACAGCTAGAAATAAAAGACGAGCAATTAAGCAGGGTTTATAAATTGCTCGATCAACAACAACAATTAGAGCTAGGAACACAAAAGAGATTAAAAGCATTGGAAACAGGAGACGATTTAAGCATAAGCACGGATAAACCGGAAGAAGTAGAAAAGGTTAGGAACGAGCCTAAAACGCCAGAAACGGCAAAAAAACGGCACTGGTGGCAAAGACGATAAATAAGGTATAATGGAAAAGTTGCCTATCCAATCTGCAACGGTTGGGAGGTGTATATATGTTTAACTCACTTTTTGCCCCACTTGCGGTTGCGCTGATAACAGCGTGGTTTACGGACTGGCTAAAACGGAAACACCGTAAGTAAAATGAAATAGGCGACATTTAGCCCACAAAAAAAGCCCTTAACAGGTTGCGACTGTTAGGGGCTTTGGTGTATATATTGTTTACTCACTTTTTGCAATTTCATTATAACATGAAATAAAAAAAGAGTGCAAAGAAGTAAAATCAAAAACAGTGGTATAGATTGTGCAATTCTAAAAAAATGCGCGTGTGTGAACGGAAGTTAAAGGCTTGCGGCGAGTTTGTGATTGGGGGGGCAATGCACAAGGGTACGTGAAGCACTGGTATAGTTGTTAGTGTTGATAAGGTAGGTTATGTAAACTAGGAAAGGTATAGCGACTTTAATAATAATCTTATAAATAAAACTAAATAGCTTTGTGTAATCTTTTTAATGACCAACGTAATAGTAATGGTGCTAATAACGTGGCAATGACGATTATAAAGATGATATCTACATACAAGGACTTATCCAGTAAATGTGCGTTAAAGCCGATTTGAGCTGTGATTAAAGCCATTTCACCACGTGCAATTATACCTGTTCCCACGACTCGTCCACTATTTCTATCAAAACCAGCTAATATCGAACCTAGTTCGCCCCCCAACCATTTAGTTAAAATAGCAAGAATGGTCATAATGGTGATGAAGGGTAAAGAAGTGAGGAAATTATTAAACGAAACACTTAGCCCAATACTAACAAAGAAGACAGGAACAAAAAGTGTATTACTGATTGGTTCGATATTAGTATCAACAATTTTTTTGGTAGGTGTTTGCCCAACGGCTATACCTGCGAAAAAAGCTCCGATTGCTCCAGACAAGTCAACTAATTCAGCTATATACGCCATTGATAAACAGATAATCATAGCGGAGATAGTTTTGCTAGTAGGAATTAATAACTTATTACTTAAATACATGATTGCTGGTGCGATCCAACGAACAAGGAGGAAAACTCCAGCAAAGAAAAGCCCTTGGAAAATCAGCTGGGCCAAAATGTTATTTGAGCTACCATGGCCAGTTACGCCACTACTACCAACGAGAGTTATCATTAAACTCAGCAGTAAAACACCTAAAATATCATCAGCAACAGCTGCTCCAAGAACAGTTGCTCCCTCTTTACCGTTTAGAGCTTTAAATTCACGCAATACAACTACAGAAATACTGACAGAAGTAGCGGAGAAAACAACACCTATGAACAAAGCTTCTTGAAAATGGTAGCCAAACAATAAACTGGCTGAACCCATAGCAATTACGGGTAATAAAACACCAGATACTGCGACTGATAAAGCTGGTTTGAAATATTTTTTAAGTTGTTGTATATCGCTTTCTATGCCTGCCATAAACATCAGTAAGATTACACCAATTTCAGCAAATTGTTCTATTAGTTCTGTTGAACGGATAAGATTTAAAACTCCGGGCCCAATTATTATACCAATTAAAAGTTGACCTAAAACTGCAGGAATCCCAGCTCTTGCAGCTAAGTGTCCAGCGATAGTGGTAGCTATCAAAATAACAACTAGTGAACCAATAAAAGACATTAAATACACTCCATTCAAATCGGAAAGTAAAGTAGTTTATAAACAGTTATTATATATAATATTAACATTTTGCTTTCTTTCCTACGAACTAAAAGAATGAACTACTGCAATTCTTTTGCAATTAAAATAGAGTTATTTCGAGTATGAAAATAGTGATAATCTAAATATATTGAAAGATAGTAACTGAAATTTGAGGAAGCTTTGCTAGAAAAAATTAGAAATTGTGATTTAGTTTAAAAGCACTATTAATTCAGCGCTGAGAGATGTGTTCTAAGCGCTTTTTAAAATATTAAGCGGATAGTTAACTGTTATATTGGTTGCTGTGTCGGCATTTAGACTTGTTTTTTTTATTTATGTAGGGTATTCTTAAAGAGATAAAAATTGAATACATATAAGAAAGGCATTAGTGTTTTTTGGACAAACAAAAAACGCTAGCTCGAAATTCGATTACCAGTCGAATCTTGAGAGCCTTAATTGATGATTCAGCCATCAATTAAAACTATAGCTCTAGCGCTAAAGGTTATCTTTATTATACAAGCTAACAAGCTTGTCCGCAAGATAAGCGGCAGTAATAGAATAACTGAAAAAGGCTAGAAGTTCAAGATTTAATGATGAAATTATACCCGTCAATTAAGGCAAAAATGCCTTGGTTGACGGTTTTTTAATGCAAAAAAAGTCAATCTGCAGGGGGTAACTGTAATGAAAATTACTTAAAAAGCGGAAGTTACACCGCTTGAACAAATAGTAAACGTGGGTTACGTGTTTCGTTATTGCAAGTAATCTAAGGTCAACGGGTAAATGTTGCAAGCCTGTACTGGTAAAGATCAGAAGTCTAAACTACGCACGAAGAAGAGTAGAGCGCAGCAGGATAAAAAGCAATGGTAGTGCATGCACTTATTATGGCTGAACTTCGCCGAAAGATACGACTGGAGTTGTCACTAACAGGAAGATTGACGTAACAAGTAGTGTTGTGCGTGAATGAATCAAGAAAGTTAGTTAGTTACTCGTAAGCGGTCGATTGGACTAAAGTGAACCTTGATAGGGAGCTTAGCAAACAGAGAGCCGAAAGGTCAACACGCGGGGCAAGGTAGGAGCGTGGAAAAAGCTAAGTGGGTAACTGAAATGTTATCCAAGTTAATA
>NZ_OZ061609.1:0-28020 GCF_964065465.1 Liquorilactobacillus satsumensis | reverse complement strand
AATAACGTCGGTTGTTGGAAACAATATGAGACTTGCCGCCGATACATGATTGGGTCGTAACTTTCAATCGGCTGCCCATCAAAAATCAAGGTCCCACTTGTTTTAGAAATCATGGCCGCAATGATCCGTAATAACGTACTTTTCCCACCACCGGATGGTCCCGTCAATGTAATATGAGCCCCAGCTGGAATCTGCCAATCAACATCATGTAAAATATGTTGATCAGCGATTTGATAATTAACTTTTTCTAAACTAATCAATGAATTCATATGCCCACCCCCGATCGCACAATGATCGGCGCCGACAACAGCCGGATGAAAAAGTGCTCAGAAGTCAATAAATTGGACTTATCTGTTTGATGTATTAATACACGAACCTGTGTAGCCATTGGCAAAGCCATATGAATCATACCTGAGTCAAAGTGTTCCGTATAACTACGGAGGAGTTCTAATTGAACTTTTAATTTATCATTATTTTCCTTGATCGATCGTTTTTGTCTAGACATACGTTTTCTCCTATCTAGGAAGTATTATATCATTTTATAAAAAAACAACCCCCGTTATCTAACTATTAGATAATGGGGGCTGTTTTAATAGTCTTTCCTAGGGGTCATTATATATTAGACCCATACTACTCTTGAATTTCAAATTCTGGTAATTCATCAATTAATTCAAGGGTACGCATACTTACAGTAATAACGGAATAGTAAGAGGTTCAAAATATACTTAGGATCGTCACTAAATTCGTTAGGATCATCTGTAATCTCTGATTTTTTATCAGTCTTTACTTGATACTGATCAATAATCCATTCGATATCGGGACGTCCATTTACAACATACTCATAGCCCTTTTCTGGAATGTGGCTCTGATGTCAAGACTCCGGACCTCTTTTTCGAGCCCGCTAGGGCTCGTACCCCGAAAATTTTCAAAATGACCTGATTTCGTACAGATTTTGGGTCATTATTTATGTCCCTAAGTTATGGCACTTCCTCATGCCTTTGATTATAGGGGATAAAAAAATAGGCCACAACTTATGATTTATGTCATAACCACCCAAGGGCAGGGGGCACACTTAATTAAGGGCCCATTTTTTTACAAATCGCCCCTCAAAAACGTTGTTAAAATAGCCCCCAATATCTACATTATAGATATTGGGGGCTATTTTGTTGCTTTTATCAACAAATAGCATCTGTTTTTTAGAAGAATTGTTGGAGCTTTGTACTAATTGAACTAATTTCTTGTTGAGATAAAGTGGCCACAATTTCGCCATCTGATCGTTTTGTTGGATCGACAGCACGGACATGTTGCAATAACGCTGTCCCGTGAATTTTCCCGTTATCTATCCTGATAAATAACGGCGATTTAGCATACTTTTCTTGGGTACGATATTTGTCAGAGGTACTGATTGGCACAACTAACACCGTATTAAAATAGCGATTATAGTGATCGTTGCTCACAATTAAACACGGTCGCTTTTTCTTAGTTTCAGTGCCTTTAGCCGGATCTAAATTAATCCACAAAATAGCGCCTTGTTTTAATTTCATTAATCAAAGTCTTCACTTTCTACATCTTTACCCCAATCAACTTCTGTTGTACTGAGATTTCCGAACTTTTTTTCTTGTTCATCAACAATTTGCCATAGATCCGGTTTACTACGAACAATCATTACTTTACCATTTGGTTCAATCTGCCATTCAATTGTGTCAGTAGACCGAACTTTTAACAGCTCACGTACTGTTTTAGGAATTGTAATCTGATTTTTACTTGTGATTTTCGATCTAACCTTAGTTACATTACCTGCACTCACAATACCATCTCCTTACTTTTTCCTTACAAAAATAATAACATAACTACTTTAATATCTCAATAAAAGGAGAAAAGACTATGCAGCAAGTTGTCTTACCAATCAAAGATTCAAATGTGCTCAAAGAGGTGCAAGATACGTTACTCAATAATTTCAAAGCTGGCCGTCGTAACTATACAATTTTTCAAGTTGGTAAAGCTACGCTACTAAGAGTCAGTGACGTTATGTGCCTAAAACAGACCGATATTTTTAATCCGGACGGCTCCATTAAACAAAATGCGTTTATTCATGATAAAAAAACTGGTAAACCTAATACCTTGTACCTTAAACCTGTTCAAACAGAGCTTTTATTGTATCGTCAATGGCTACTTGATAATCAGCTACAATCTGAATGGCTTTTTCCTTCCATTCAACACCCAGAACGGCATATTACGGAAAAACAGTTCTACAAAATCATGAGCAAAGTCGGCGATCTTTTAGGGATTAATTATCTAGGTACCCACACAATGCGTAAAACTGGAGCTTATCGCGTTTACACGCAATCCAATTACAATATTGGCTTAGTCATGCACTTATTAAATCATTCAAGTGAAGCCATGACTTTAGCTTATTTGGGTTTAGACCAAGCAAGTACTGAAACCATGTTAGATCAAATTGACTTTGGTTAGTTTTATTTAGATTTTTGGTTGTTGCCGAAGGCAACTTCTGAGACAGATTTTAAGCACAAAACCTCCACTAAATTTTGGTGGGGTATAAGTGCGCATTGACCTCGCTTCGCTCAGACTGCTGATTCCCTTAAATTTACTTTTAGTGTACGCCTGGAGCTTCGCTTTTTCAACGCTTATATTGACTTTTATTAGTTTGAATGTTATTATTTTGATTAATTATATATAAGCTTGTAATGAGGCATTAGTATGACCCTATCAACATTGGAAAAACAAGAAGCCAAATTAAAACAGCTTAATCAAAAGATCAAAGCTGAAAAAAGTAAGATTGAACAAAACCTTGGCAAGCAAATTATTAAAACATCAAATTTAGATTACGCCGATTTGTCCAATCAAAAGATTAAAGACCTCGCGCAAAAAATAGCAACGATTTTAAATCATGAACCAAATAACCAATTGTAACTAAGTGGTGATGATGATGGCTAATCAATATGAAAAATTGGTTGCACAAAAAGCTCGCCTAAAAGAGCAAATGGCTCGGGAAGATTTTAAATTACGACAATCCAAATACTATAAAAATCGGCAAGCCCGCAAAGCCCGTTCACGGCGGCTAATTCAAAAAGGCGCCTTGTTAGAAAAATACTTTCAAGCGGATAATTTATCAGTAGAACAAACCGAAGAACTTTTAAAAATATTTGCCGACTATGTTAATGCGCATAAGCCGAATAAGCTAAAAAACGATCAGCCTAGATTTTAGGCTGGTCGTTTTTACTTTTCGGATCATTCATTGGCTTTTCAATTTTTAAATCTGAATTATCTTTAACAAAGTCTTTGAGTTGATTTTGGGTTCTCTTACTAATCTCTTCTTTACCCATTTCAAGCTCTAATTGGTTCGTTTTTTTTTTAGCTTTTTTGTACATCTCGTTCAACTCATTAGCACTCAGTTTTTTGTCTGCTCGAATCTCTAATCCTTGAATCGCATTGTCATACGTCCACTGTTTAATTTTATTCATGTCATTAGTCCGGTAATAATCAGCAATTAAATCGTTCCAATGATCCCACTGATCTAACGGGACATTGATTAACCCAGCGCCACCATCAATCATGATTTTATTGGCGCTTAAAGTGGCGGTTCGTTTATTACCGTCCCAAAAGATTTGTTGGCGCATATTATGATACATAACGGTTAAGGCTTTATCAGTTGGATTGAAGTCAATATTTGAGACAGGTTTTAAGAGACATTCAGAACCGCGTTTACCTTCCACAGCTCAAATAAATCATTAATCGTGATTAATAACTTATTTGAACCATGGAAAGCATTAAATCAGGCGGCCATTTGGCTCGTAAGTGTTGCGATTTCAACTTGTAAGGGGGTCTGGTAGCCCAGTGAACTATGAATTCTCTTCCTATTGTAGAAAGCATGCACATATTCAAAAAGGACAGCAGCGGCAGTTTCATAATTCTCAAAGACCGGCACTGGATAAACACATTCCTTTTTGAGGGAAGCATGAAAAGATTCCATTGGTGCATTATCGTATGGACACCCCTTACGGCTGTAAGAGTGGCGGATATGTAGTTCTGTTAACCGTTGGTTGTAATCATCGCTGGTGTACTGTGATCCTAAGTCTGTGTGGATAATCAGGTCCCCAGTAATGGTTCGATTTTTAACCGCGCTTTCCAGGGTCTTTAAGACTAAATCAGTATCCATCTTTTTTGAGAATGAATAGCCGATAATTCGTCTTGAGTGCAGATCCATGATGGTTGATAAGTAACACCAGCCATTACGCTTCGTTTGAATATAGGTCATATCAGCGGTCCATTTTTGATTTAAACCAGTGGTCGAGAAATCCTGCTTAAGCAAGTTGGGACGCTGTTCAACCTTGGTTTTGGAAGCCGAAGCCGCTTTCCATTTATTGACGGTAACGGAGTGGATATCCAGTTCCTTCATGAGCCGGGAAATCCGTCTTGGGCTGCACCGACGCTGCAGTGGTTGAAGTTCCAGATTCAATTCATGGTGGATCTTCATAACGCCGTATCGCTGCTTGAATTCCGCAAAGATCCGCAGAATCCGTTGTTTTAAGTCCTCATCTTCGGCCCGGCGTTTTGAAGGCTTTGGGGATCGATAACGATAATACTGAGCTCTGGAAACACCGAGGATTCGGCACATCTTAGTTACCTGGTGGTGATGGCTTTCTTGGTGAATGTAATCAAAATATTGGTTACTTCTGCGCAAGGAAGCCCAGGGCTTTTTTTAGGATTTCGTTCTCCTCAGACAGGGAAGCCAGCCGCTTTTCCATCGCTTTAATTTCGTCTGGCGATTTACCGGATTGAGTTTTGGCTTGGCCCTGGATCCACTTATGAACGGTTGAATAGCCAATGCCATATTCTCTGGCCAGTTGGGCGGCTGATTCGCCTTGTTTATATAGGTTGATGATGTTTTGTTTGAATTCTTTGTCGTAACGAGTTGGCATGTAAAAATTCCTTCCTTTTGAGAGACGATTTATTCATTATACGCTCTCTTAAAAGTTGTCTCAGGAATCAGCTTACATCCACAATTACATGAGGTCGAATTAGAGAACATTAAAAACTGTAGTCTAACATAATCTGTACAAAAAAAGCCCATCAACTAGGCATACCCCGATAGGCTATATACCAGCTGAAGGACTTGCTGACGGGTTGACTAGACCCTAGGAAGCCAATCACATGACTTCACTCCTACACATTTTCATAATAGCATGTGTTGTTATTGATGTCTAGTTTCTGATACAATTAGAAAGGCTATTACTAAGGTTTGACCACCTTAAGTATAGCTAGGAGGCTTCAATCGCATGACTATCACTCTTACACCTTCTCTAGTTATTTTCCTATTCATTGTATGGATGGAATATAACCATAATGAGAAGTAAAATAAGTACACTGGGATTTAATTATCCTGGTGTTTTTTTAGTTTAGTGATTTCTTCAATATATAGTAATTCTGCTTTCTCGGCCTTACTTTTACAATCATAACAATGACTTTGAATTAAACTAAAAATAAAAAATAAGAAAGTAATTACTAAACCACTTAATGCGATATTGTTCATTACATCTAGACTTATTAAAAACATAGCCATAAGAATATAAGCGAAAGGTATTAAAAATTTAATAACCTTTATATCACTTTTTATATCATCGTTACAAAACTTAATTTTTTTAATTGTCAAATTCAAATTAGACACATTCAATAAGCTGACCCCTTTATACACCAATATGTATATTTATTATTTCTAACTTTACTAGTTTACATAATCAATATTAACCCAAGTGTTCAGTTGTATACTCCCAATTCCCCGCCTACGTAACTTAAAATTAACTAACTGGTTTTCACAATTTCTAGTTTTAAATTGGTCTAGGTATTTTGCTTTAGTAGAATGCCACTAACTTAACTTTCTTAACTTGTGAAATTTACCTAGGTGGCTTTGCAAACCCGCTTACATACCTAGCTAGATATTCAAATAAAATGAATAACTTTAGTTGACAACCAGAACCAGCTGGCTTAGTTTTTAGGAAGGCTGAAGCGGTATGAGCAAAGTTTTTCCCTTAATTTTGCAGAGAAAAACAAAAAAATAATGTGTAGCTCAGTTTTTGAGGTTTTGCCTCGCTCAACTCACAAGTAATCTAGTTTCAGCTTCTTACAGCTACTACATTGATTAAGATTATCTCTCACAGATAAATACATGCCCTTACCTTACAATGTAGCTCATATCATGTAACCACTCAAGCCATTAGATAGTAGCTTCGGTAATGCTTTGTCTACAGGTCGGCTCTGAACCTAGCCTACAGATTAGATTACAGAATCCATAGACTACTCAATTATTTTTTTGAAGTCGTCCCTGAGTTCAGGACGTGTCTACTTTTTAGCACTCACTTATAACCAGCTGTCAACTACCTAGATAGTAAGGTTATAGGCTTTGCTTTATCTCGCAGCTTGTCTCCTGCGTTTTTGAAATCAGCTACATTTACAACACTGATAGGATGTTGTATAATAAGACCATAATTGATGATACTTGGTGTGGGTCATTCCAATATTGGAGTATTGGGTGGCTTTTTCTTTATGAAGAGCTTGTCCTTTGGGATAGCTCTTTTTTTTGTATGCTTAAAAGATAACACAACTTAAAATTATTGTCAAATATAAAAGTATACTGTATACAGTGTACCGTATATAATACACAGTATTCAGTTAACAGTATATTGTATAATGTATGGTTTATACTGTATTATAATTTGTCAAATTCAATATTATCAACGTCTCAAAGATATCAGTTTCTTTTGTATACTTTACACAGTAGACGGTATATAGTATGATGTATGGTGTATTAAGTATGAAGTATGCAAAATGAAAAAGAGGGAAAATTATGATAATTAGTTGTGCAAATGAGAAAGGCGGATCTGGTAAAACCTCCACTACCGCACTTTTAGGTTGGGAATTAGCTTCATTAGGTTACAAAGTATTATTAGTAGATTGCGACCCACAATCTAATTTAACAGATCTTATGATTAAAACTAAAAGCCAAGAAAACACCGAGATAACTATAGATCCTTCACTTTTTGCCTTGTTAATCAATAATAGAAACCTCAAAGATGGAATTATTGATATTAAAGATAATCTATCTCTGCTACCAGTTGCTTCAGATATGAATTTATTTAGTCGTTGGTTGGATAAACAAGATTTATCTGAAAAAGAAAAAGTTACTTACTTAAAGAATGCTCTGAATAACCTAAAAGATGACTATGATTTTATATTCCTTGATGTAAGCCCCACAATGAGCCTTACAAACGACAATGTATTTATGGCATGTGATTGGTTGGTAATTATGTTACAGACTCAACAACGTTCATTATTGGGCGCTAAGAGTTTTTTAGAGTATTTGCAAACCAACTTGATAAATACGTTTGATTCTAAGGTAGACATTTTAGGAATCTTACCAGTATTAACTAAAGGTCAATCTAAAATAGATAATTCTATTTTAAAAACAGCAATAACTGATTTTGGAGAAGGAAATATGTTTAATAATGTAATTACTGCTATGGAACGTGTAAAGCGCTATGATTTAACTGGAATTACAGAAGATCATAAAAATGTATGGGATAAAGCTACTCATAGCGTGTACACCGCCGTTGCTAAAGAATTAATAAATAGGCTAGGAGTTGATAATAAATGAGTGGTTTATTACAACACAATAACAACAGCGAAAAGCGAATAGATAAAAATGTAGAAGTTAAAACTAAGCAAATTTCTAGAGCAGATGTTGGCTTTACAGATATTGAAAAAGATGTGATTCCCACATTTGATGTAAGTGTTAGGTTAGACAATCATGCTAGAAATGCCCTAATGGCATTAGCTAAAACTACAGCAGAAAAACGTTCTATATCTGAAATGTTGTCTATCATGATTGAAGACTATTCTAAAAAGTTAAATGGAAACACTATTACAGCCTACAGTGAGTATCTGAATGCTCTAGAAGAAAAAGACAAGCTTTCTTATAAATTAAAAAACCATAAATAGAAAAACAAGACTTAGCAACTAAGCTAGGTCTTTTTTATTTGGCTAAATATTCTTTTATCAATTCTTCTAATAGAGTTGCTACACTCTTATTCTGTTCAATCGCCTTAATCTTGATAGCTTTAATTAATTCACCATCTAGGGTAGTGGTAAACTTCTTTTTCATCTTATCACCTCCGTATACAGAATACCATAAATATTACTAGTTGACAAATACGTATATACGTGTTAAAGTGTTAGTAAGATAAAGAAAGGGAGTGAGCTAATGGAGTTCCTACATGAGTGTTTAATCGTTGCTGTAATTACCTTAATACCAATGGCACCTATATTTATTGGAGAGAATTTAGAGCACAAAAATAGCCAGGAGAGAAATGAACGCCACATTCAAAAGTCCTAGCCATCATTCATTTTAGCATATAAATAAGATAAAGCGATATAATAAGGAGAGATCAAAATGGGATTATTTAAGAGTACAGAACAAAAAGAAGCAGAAAAACAGGCAAAGTTGGAAAAATGGTTAACTGAACGAGGTTTAGAAGATGTACGCAAAGACAGCTTTAAACAGGTTGGACGAATTAGGGACTATCTAAGTGGCACAGGTTTATTAGGATTCATGCCTTCAGTTTCAGATGCTACTAAAAATACAATGTACTTGCTTCAGGCTGAAGTAGAGCAGAATTGGTTACTGATTAAGCAGCAGGATAAACTTGCTACACAAAACGATGAAATTATTAAGTTATTGAAAGAGGGAAAGTAACATGTGGTTAGTTATTGTAGTTGGTTTAGGTTGGTTGTTGTTACCATTCATTATGAGGGTATTTTGGTTTGTTATGACTGTTGGAGTCATTTTAATTTTAGTAAGTCTGGTATATAAAGCTGCATTGTGGGTACTGATTCCATTCTGTATCTATTGGGTAGGACAACGCTTGATTGATCACCACTATCTTAAAACTGGTAAGGGTGAATGGTGGGCTAGTCATAAATTAAAGGATAAAATTAAAGCTGAAAAGTGAGTTATAATTAAATTGCACTACTTAAATTGCACTACTGTTGGCTAGGTTATGATAACGCCTAGTCTTTTTTTATACATGTTTTTAAAAATAACGCTTTCATTTAAAATTCAAAGCTCATATTAAACGTTTAAGAGCTTTTACAATTATTTTAAAATTATACTAGAACATATTAAAGTCGCTTAAAACGTCTTATATTGGCATATAGAAGTATCACAATGAATTCTCCACAAGTGGCGAGTGTGCTTGGATATAAAGATACTATTAATGCTTTGAAATCTCATGTTGATAATGAAAATAAAACCACCGTCCTCTTAGAGGACACAGGTTCAAACTACAAGTCTAAAACGGGTCTTATTAACGAGTCAGGTATGTATAGTCTAATTCGCACAGTGGCAATTGAAGATGAACCTTGGTTTGTTGGCAAAGATGTGGCTGAAGTTTTGGGTTATTCTAACACACGTAAAGCATTAATAGATCACGTTGATAGTGAGGATAAGAATAGCGTAACGATTCGTGACGGTATTAAAGGGAACCCTAATAAATCGGTAATTAATGAATCAGGACTTTACAGTTTAATTCTTTCAAGTAAGCTTCCAGAAGCGAAAGAATTCAAACATTGGGTAACAAGTGAGGTTTTGCCTTCAATCAGAAAGCATGGTGCATATATGACAGATCAGAAAGCTGGGGTGGCGTTTTACCACCTCAGGTCAAAACCGCAGCTGAGATATTAACCGTCATGTTGACAGTGAAGATCCGCAGAATCCGTTGTTTTAAGTCCTCATCTTCGGCCCGGCGTTTTGAAGGCTTTGGGGATCGATAACGATAATACTGAGCTCTGGAAACACCGAGGATTCGGCACATCTTAGTTACCTGGTGGTTATGGCTTTCTTGGTGAATGTAATCAAAAATATTGGTTACTTCTGCGCAAGGAAGCCCAGGGCTTTTTTTAGGATTTCGTTCTCCTCAGACAGGGAAGCCAGCCGCTTTTCCATCGCTTTAATTTCGTCTGGCGATTTACCGGATTGAGTTTTGGCTTGGCCCTGGATCCACTTATGAACGGTTGAATAGCCAATGCCATATTCTCTGGCCAGTTGGGCGGCTGATTCGCCTTGTTTATATAGGTTGATGATGTTTTGTTTGAATTCTTTGTCGTAACGAGTTGGCATGTAAAAATTCCTTCCTTTTGAGAGACGATTTATTCATTATACGCTCTCTTAAAAGTTGTCTCAGGAATCAGCTTACATCCATTAGCGGATAATTGCTTCTAACGAGACAAAGATTTTAAGTTTGATAAGATCAACTTTGTTGAATTTGGTTCCAAGTTTTTATCGTTTTGAAATTGTCTTTAATTGTTTTATACTTGCCATAAGTATTAGAGATGAAAGGAAGGATATTTTAATGAAACAAGTCAAAATTGGTGGTTCTGGTTTTACAGGTTCTGAGGTCATTTTGGGCATTATGCGCATTGCACCCCTAAGTGTCGACGATGCGGTTACTGTTTTAGAAACTGCCAAGGACTTAGGTATTAATTATATTGATGCCGCGGACGTCTACGATGCCGGGAAGGCTGAAGAAAGGTTTGGCCAAGCGCTTAAAAAATCATCTTTGTCACGAGATGACTTCTTTATTCAATCTAAAGGCGGAATTTATCGTAATCCTGAACGTAATAATGAGATCACACGTTATGACTTTTCAAAAAAGCATTTACTCGAAACTGTTGATGGCATGCTCGAAAGGATGGGTATTGACTATCTAGATAGTTTCTTGCTCCACCGTCCTGATGCATTAATGGACCCAGCCGAAGTTGCAGCGGCTTTTGATGAATTACAAAGCTCTGGAAAGGTCCGGCATTTTGGCGTATCTAACATGAACCCTGGTCAAGTGGACTTAGTTCAATCAGCTGTCAATCAAAAACTACTGATCAATCAGTTGCAATTTGGTGTAATGCACACAGGTCCGATCGATCGTGATATTCACACAAACATGACGGACGCTAGAAGTATTGATCATGATGGCGGATTATTAGAGTATTCACAACTTCACAACATGACGATCCAAGCATGGTCGCCCTTCCAATATGGTCAGATCGAAGGGACATTCATTGACAATCCTGATTTTCCTAAAGTTAATGATAAACTGCAAGAATTAGCAGATAAATACAGTGTATCTAAAAATGCCATTGCTGCTGCCTGGATCTTGCGGCACCCTGCAAAACTACAAGTGATCGCTGGTACAATGAACCCTGCTCATTTACGCGATACAGTAGATGGCACTAAGGTTAAACTAACAGCTCAGGAATGGTACGACGTTTACTTGGCTGCAGGTAATGATCTGCCCTAAACTATTTTTCGCTTAAACATGTGAAAAGCTCCCTTTTCAGGTTACTTGCCTGAAGTCGTGGTTATGTCAAATAGACTCACTCTAAAATTGAGTGAGTTTATTTTTATACAAAAAAAAGAACCTCTTAACGCTCACTTTAAACTGTTTTCTCTAAACTTCGTCCTGATTATTAACGTTGATCAAGGATTGTCTTCCTCTTTTAACTATGTTATTATTTAAGTAAGGAAAAAGTAAGGAGTTGATTTATATGAATACTAACGATTCAACT
The DNA here is from genome assembly GCF_964065465.1 of Liquorilactobacillus satsumensis. Taxonomy (NCBI): domain Bacteria; kingdom Bacillati; phylum Bacillota; class Bacilli; order Lactobacillales; family Lactobacillaceae; genus Liquorilactobacillus; species Liquorilactobacillus satsumensis. The sequence continues at coordinate 16,389 of NZ_OZ061609.1, read as the reverse complement.
ACCGTTCGTTCAAAGATTACGAGTAAAAATCAGGTAACTATTCCTAAAACCGTGCGTAATCTTTTAGATCTTCAATCTAGTGACGTTATTGAATGGAAAATCTCCCCTAATGGCACAATTACTATTATCCCTAGTAAACCCGATCTGTGGCAAACTGTTGCAGCACAAGAAAAACAATTTGGTAACCTATCTACTCCAGAACTCGACTGGGGACCAGATGTAGAAAGTGAAGATTTTGATTAATGAAATTAACTCAAGGTGACATTTTATGGATTGATTTAAACCCCGCTAAAGGCACTGAAACTAAAAAGAAGCGCCCTTGTTTGGTTATCAGTAACGCTCACTACAACCAATATTTTAATACTGTGATTGTGGTACCAATTAGTACTTCTGCAAAATATTGGCAGGTGGAAAAGTATGCTAAATCTCCACTTTTTGTGGAGATCAACCATAATAAGATTCATGGAACAGCTTTATTGCAACATGTTCGTGCTATTGACCCCACTAAACGTTCAAACGGACAAGTTGAAGCAACTTTAAAGCCTGAGGAAATACAACTTATTACCTCTAGAATCCGTCAATTTTTTTAGCGCTATTTAGTTCCCAAGTGGTTCTGGTGCAAAATTTTTCAGGTAAACTTATTTTGAGTATAATTAGCCTAAAAAGCGAGGTAGCGATGATGAAAAATTATTTTAAAGGGCGACATTTCCAAAAAGATATTATTTTGGTAGCCGTTGGCTACTATTTTAGATTCTCATTAAGCTACCGTGATGTGGTTGAAATTTTGCGTGACCGTGGAATTATTATTCATCATACAACCGTCATGCGCTGGGTTCACCATTACGGGCCACTATTCAAATTATTATGGCGAAAACAGCGAGATACTCATAGTCAAAGCTGGCGAGTTGATGAAACCTATATTAAAATCAAAGGTCGTTGGTATTACTTCTATCGCGCCATCGATAGTCATGGATTAACACTAGATTTTGAGTTACGTAAACATCGTGATTATCAATCCGCCTATCATTTTTTGAAACGTTTATTGACGACCTATGGTCGTCCCGATTGTCTGGTTACTGATCAATATGCTGGCACTTTAAAGGCTATTAAACAAGTAATTAAAGATGGCTTATTGGTGAAAGCAAATCACCAATGTTCTAAATATCGTAATAATTTGATTGAACAAGATCATCGGTTAATTAAACACGTCTTAGTAAAATCAAGCGGTTTTCAATCACTACGAACTGCGCTAAAAACGCTAAGTGGGATTGAAGTCATGCATCAACTACATAAAGTAAGCCAAAGAGAACCAAGTCTCTTTGGTTTTTCGTGGTCACAATCACTAATCGAATTATTAGTACAATGATCCGTTCAACAATCGTTCCAATGTATTACAAAGACTATTTTGTTAATTTTGCACCAGAACCATCGAAATGTCCGACAGCGCCGAGCTAATGAGCATCGTGGCACATTTACAAGTGGGACTTCCATTGAACAACGACCAAAATCTGTCAATCAGCGATTAGCTTTTGGTCATTGGGAAGTCGATACGGTACTTTCTAGCCGAGGTCAGTCACGAGCATGTTTGGTCACTTTTGTAGAACGTAAAACCCGGCTTCTATGGGCTATCAAAGCCCCTAATCGCACCGCCAAGACCTTAAATGATACCTTTGGAAAGTTTATGGGGATCTTCGGTTCCCAAGTGAAATCTATAACTGTTGATCATGGTAAGGAGTTTGCCGATTATCGATCCATAGAACAAGACTATCAGATTAAAGTTTATTTTTGTCACCCGTATTCACCATGGGAACGGAGATCCAATGAATATTTCAATCGACGGTTACGTTGGTTTTTCCCGAAAAAGACTAACTTTGACCAGATAACGACTGATGAAATCGCAACACTTACGAGCCAAATGGCCGCCTGATTTAATGCTTTCCATGGTTCAAATAAGTTATTAATCACGATTAATGATTTATTTGAGCTGTGGAAGGTAAACGCGGTTCTGAATGTCTCTTAAAACCTGTCTCAAATATTGACTTCAATCCATAGTGTTATGGGCGGTCAAGTGAATGGACTAAGTTAAACTTAACCACTGGGTTTAATCTTGGGGTGAGACTAATAGGGTATGTAAACTAGTAGTGTATTTAATTATAATAACTTCGATTATAAACATATTCATTGACAACACTTGCTTGGGAACGCTAACCTCACTGTAAATATATCTTGATTGGAGGGGTTTTTCATGCCATGGAGCGAAGGTAATTATCCACAGTCGATGAAAAATTTAAAAAAAGCGATTCGCAGTAAGGCAATTGAAATTGCTAATGCTTTAAAAGATAAGGGTTATAGTGATCAAAGAGCTATTTCTATAGCAACTGAAAAAGCAGAACAATGGTATAAAGATCATCATGTAACTAGTGACAGCCCTAGCCCTTTTAAAAAAGGCAAAAAGCATTCTCACCGTTAAAATAATATTTTTATTCTAATTTGAGAAAAAACAAAGGTGTGGCCAGCCACATCTACTATGGGCGCTAACGCCCCGCACCCCGTCTAAGCTTGACCAGATTTAAAATTATTGAGTAAAGTATCTTGAACCTCTTTGAGAACATTTGAATCTTTGGTTGGTAAGATAACTTGTTGCACGATAACACTCCTTTTTTACTTTGTGTGACATATGGTGTACAATTATAAAAGAAAGGACTGATGATAATGGCTAACGCAGCAACTAGTTCCAGAATTAACACTAGAATCGACCCAGTAATTAAGAAAAAAGCCCAGGAACAACTGGCTCAACACGGATTAACTATGTCTGAGTTTATGCGAGTAGTTGTGACAACCGTGGCTAACAATGGATTACCACAATATTATGGTTTTCCAAACAAGCAGGTTGCTAGGTCGTTAACTGAGGTGGCTGAAGACCTTGCAGGGACTACAGAATTAAAGAGTGCGACTAATAAGCAAGAGTTGGAGCAGTTGTTAAATGAGTAAAATAACTCCAACCACTCAGTTTAAGCGGCAATATAAAGTTGTGAAGAAGAATCCCAGATGGCGGCCAATTTTTAATGGAAAGGTACCTTTCGATGCCGAGGAACGTTCTCCTTGGGATTACATAATTGACTGTTTTTTAACAGATAAGAGCATTCCAGAATACTTCTATGCACATCCACTAAACTTACCTAAGAAAGTGATACAACAGCTTAAAAAGCGTGTTCCAGGACAAAATATAAAATTTAAAGTCCTAGAATTACATTTTTATGGTCATAATGGCGATCATTTATTGGTTTATGCCCAGATATTGGATCAGGTTTACTTAGTAGCGATTGGCACGCACAGTGACTTATTTTAGTTAATCTAAGGGTTTATAATAATTTAAACACAAATAAATAGCCCCTAATATCTATAATGCAGATATTAGGGGCTATTTTAACAATGTTTTTGAGGGGTTATTGGTAAAAAAATGGACCCTAAATTTTAGAAAATGTCTTTTTCGTTTTCAACAGTCCAAAAATTTATTCTTCATCGAATGGGCCCTTATCAAGATAAGCACTTAACATCCATATTTTCTTGTCAATATCAGTCTTGAAACCGTTAATCATATCCTGTGTAGGTTGATCATTTTCTTCATCAGTGATTTCGATTGCTTTTTGAAATTGATCTCTAAGATATCTGAAATTATCTACTAAACGTTGCATTAATTCAGGCAGAGTGAATTGATCAAATTTGATTTTGTTATCTGGTAAACCCGTCTGCTCGATAAATTCATGTGTTGTTGAAAATGGAGCACCATTTAAAGCAATCAAACGCTCAGCAACTTGATCTTCTTCGTCCGCAAAAGTTTCATTAAATTCATCCATCTCTGGGTGTAAAGTAAAGAATTGTTTGCCACGCATATACCAGTGAGTTTGATGAACGTTAGTTTGAACTTGTTCTAGGTCAGCTACTAGCTGGTTAAGCTGGGCCCGAGTTTTGGGGTAATCATATTTTTGATTCATAAGATAATCTCCTCCTAAATTAATTTTTATTACGCCATAACTGTAGTATGCTTTCACTGAAAAATCAAAGAATAACCACAATGTTTAGAAAAAATATAAATTGAAAATTTAGGGAGTTAGAGAAAAATTGACGATGATCAATTATAAAAAAATACAAGCCGTTTATACTACACAGTAGAGAGGCAAGAAAGGAGATTTTTATGATGAAAAAAGCTGTTATCAATTTAGAGGAGTTAGCATGTCCGACTTGTATGCAAAAGATTGAAGCTGCCGCTGCTTCAGTTAAAGGAATTGATAAATCTAGTATTAAAGTAATGTTTAACGCTAGTAAATTAAAGGTTAACTTTAATGAAAAAGAGGTGACAATTGAAGGCATTGAAAAGGCTATTGAAGATATTGGATACCCAGTAATCAAAGCAAAGGTTGTCACAATTTAAAGAAAGAAGGAGCCAACAAATGAGTAGATATAGCGAGTTACAAGAAGAGTACTTTCCCGATTTAGAAACCTATACTTTAGCGATCACTCGTGCGCACGGAAAAAATCATCCAGAGACATTTAAAGTACATGAGTTATTTAACAAAATAGAAGCAAAATCTCAGGCCAAGGAAGATGTAAGTTCAGAATACCAAGAAATCAGAAAATTGACTGATAACTATAAAATTCCAACAGACGCGTGCCCAACAATGGAAAAAACTTACAATTTTTTGTCTGAACTAGATCAAGCGTACAGTACAGAAAAATAGAGTACAAGATATAAAAACAGGTGCTGTTAATAGTACCTGTTTTTATATCAGAAAGGAATCCTGAAATGCAGAAATATATTTTAGCTCACAAAAAAGAGTTAACGGTGATTAATGGTTCTCTGCTTTTACTAGCCTTACTCGACCACTTTTTTCTAACACAGGGAAAAATAGTTCCCTTTGCACTAATACTTTCGGGGATCGTCGGAGTTTTACCGATTGCTATCCAAGCCTATCAATCTTTAAAGGTCAAAATAGTTAGTATTGATGTTTTAGTAACGATCGCAGTATTCGGTGCCTTTTTTGTTCAAAGTTATGAAGAAGCAGCTGTAGTGACGTTTCTCTTTTTAGCGGGACATTTTTTAGAGCAAGCTACACTTAGTAAAACACGTAAGGCAATTAGGGCTTTAACTGAAATGGCACCAGAGGTCAGTTTAAAGAAAAATCAAGCTGATCAATTTGAGGAAGTTCCGATCGACGAAGTTCATGAAGGAGATATCCTTTTAGTTAAAACTGGTGGAAAGGTTCCGGTTGACGGTAAAGTACTTACTGGCTCAGGGTATGTTAATGAGGCTAGTATAACTGGCGAATCCAAGACGGCTAACAAACAAATAGGTTCGGCAGTCTATGCTGGCACTATCCTAGAAAATGGAACATTTCAACTACAGGCTGAGCGAGTTGGTGAAGACTCAGCCTTTGGTAAAATCATTGAATTAGTGGAGGAAGCACAAGATTCTAAGTCTAGTGCAGAACGTTTTATTGATAAGTTTTCAAAATACTATACGCCAGTAGTATTATTATTAGCGATCATTGTGGGACTAATCACTAAGGACATTGAGCTTGCCGTGACGGTCTTAGTTCTTGGTTGCCCAGGTGCTTTGGTTATTGGAATTCCTGTTTCAAACGTTGCTGGGATAGGAAATGGCGCCAAACATGGCATACTACTAAAAGGTAGTGAAACAATACAAGATTTTAGCAAAGTTGATACTATGGTTTTTGATAAAACTGGCACACTAACGGTTGGTGCTCCACGAGTGAATAAAGTTATTTCAAATCCTGAAATAAATGAGAACAAGGCTATTAGTACTTTAGTAAGTATAGAAGCTGAAAGTGATCATCCGTTAGCGCAAGCTGTAGTAAAGACCTACCCCGACACGCTAAAGTATCCGGTTACCCAGACACAGGTGATCAAGGGAGGCGGAATTACTGCAACTGTAAACGGGAATAAAGTTACTTTAGGTAATTTACAATTAATAAAAACTAACAAAATTAAACTAAGACCAGAAGAAATAGCACAAAGTAAGGGATTAGAAGCTGAAGGTAACTCTTTAATTTTCATGGCTATAAATAATCAGCTAGCGTTAATTTTAGGGATCAAAGATCAATTACGACCCAATGTAAAAAATGAATTAGCTAGTTTAAAAAAACTGGGAGTTAAAAATTTGGTACTCTTATCAGGAGATAACCAGGGAACAGTTGATCAAATTGCACAACAGTTAAGTTTAACTGAAGCTAAGGGAAATATGCTGCCTGAAGATAAGGCAATGTATATTAAAAAGTTGCAGGAAGAAGGAAAGAATGTAACCTTTGTTGGTGACGGAGTTAATGACAGCCCTTCGCTTGCTACAGCTAATACAGGGATAGCCATGGGCAATGGGACAGATGTCGCTATTGAAACATCAGACATTGTTTTACTAAATTCAGATTTTAGCCGCTTGGCTCCCGCACTTAGATTAGTCAAGTCTACTAGGCATAACATGTTGCAAAATATCGTTATTGCAGTAGGGGTAGTTCTCTTTTTATTAAGTAGTCTTTTATTTAGTAATTGGATCAACATGGGGATTGGAATGTTTGTCCATGAAGCAAGCATTATTGTGGTGATTCTAAATGCACTTCGCCTACTAAATCATCGTTTAAAGCGATAAAAAATGGACTGGTACAAAACTAATAATTTTTCCTATAAATACAAAAGTTGCATCATAATGAAATGAAAGAATCCCACTATGATGCAATTTTTATTTTTACAAAGCATTAAGATCATTGATCTGAATATTTCTGGCTGAAATGGACTTTATTACACCTTGTTTTTCTAGCTTATGAAAACCTCGAGTAATTGACTCCGGCGTTGTTCCTAAATAAGAAGCTAAATCCTTTCGTGTCATAGGTAATTCAACTCTAATGGGCTTATCTTTCTTATTTATGATAAGGCTTGATAAATAGGAAGTAATACGTTTAGTAATTGAAGAGTATGCCACAGTAGCTGTTTGTTTTTCAGAAACTTCCAAACGCTTCGACATTTGTTGTAAGAGGCTCAGACTAATCTCGGGATAGTCTAACAGAGCTTTTTTTAAATTTTCCCGTGTTAATTGACAAATTTCAGTATCTCTAAGGGCTTCTATTATATCGGTATGTCGTTGCTGTGGCTGAAAGATACTCCACTCACCAGTAAATTCTCCTGGGCCTAATAAACGTATTAATTGTTCTTCTCCAGTTTCTAGGATCTGATAATTTTTTAACTGTCCTTGATGTACGATATATAGAGTATCGTTTTGATTAGCGAAGCTGTATAGAAAATTTCCTTTGGATATTTTTCTGCTAGTGACTTTTTGAGATAGTTTGGTTAATTCGCTTTCGTCTAAAATGGCAAAAATTGGCACCAAAGCAATGCACTGTTTTTTTTCATTAGACTGCATATGCACTCACCTTCACTATTTTTTGATGTTTAATTTTTCTTGGAGATAGTTGCGTAGTACGATAGCTTGATTGTGATCTTCATCCTTAGCACTATAAGTAAGATAATATCAACGTTTGCTATTTTTAACCTAATTTTAGCGATAAATTTAGGTGTCTCTGGATTTTCAGCCAATTCTTTGCGGTATGCTTCACTAAATTTTGGAAATTTTTGTGGGTTATGATTGAACCATTTGCGAAGTTTATTTGAAGGGGCAATCATTTTGTCCCAATCATCAAGATTTGCCTTAGCTTTAGAAATTCCACGAGGCCAAAGACGATCTATTAATATTCGATATCCAGGTTGAGTTGAATTAGATGAATAAATCCGTTGTATTTTTATCACAGTAAACCTCCTTAAATATATCAAAATTAAATTCAAATCTAGCTTATTACTTATCCTTAAATAAATTATGTCAGTATCTTAGGGGGGATTTCAATTATAGACCCTTAACTCAATCATTTTTGAATTATTCATCATTTTTATTTTTTGTGGGCCAAATGGGTTTAGTCATGATTATTATGATGGTTCTGGTGCAAAATTTTTCAGGTAAACTTATTTTGAGTATAATTAGCCTAAAAAGCGAGGTAGCGATGATGGAAAATTATTTTAAAGGGCGACATTTCCAAAAAGATATTATTTTGGTAGCCGTTGGCTACTATTTTAGATTCTCATTAAGCTACCGTGATGTGGTTGAAATTTTGCGTGACCGTGGAATTATTATTCATCATACAACCGTCATGCGCTGGGTTCACCATTACGGGCCACTATTCAAATTATTATGGCGAAAACAGCGAGATACTCATAGTCAAAGCTGGCGAGTTGATGAAACCTATATTAAAATCAAAGGTCGTTGGTATTACTTCTATCGAGCCATTGATAGTCATGGATTAACACTAGATTTTGAGTTACGTAAACATCGTGATTATCAATCCGCCTATCATTTTTTGAAACGTTTATTGACGACCTATGGTCGTCCCGATTGTCTGGTTACTGATCAATATGCTGGCACTTTAAAGGCTATTAAACAAGTAATTAAAGATGGCTTATTGGTGAAAGCAAATCACCAATGTTCTAAATATCGTAATAATTTGATTGAACAAGATCATCGGTTAATTAAACACGTCTTAGTAAAATCAAGCGGTTTTCAATCACTACGAACTGCGCTAAAAACGCTAAGTGGGATTGAAGTCATGCATCAACTACATAAAGTAAGCCAAAGAGAACCAAGTCTCTTTGGTTTTTCGTCGTCACAATCACTAATCGAATTATTAGTACAATGATCCGTTCAACAATCGTCCCAATGTATTACAAAGAATTACAAAGACTATTTTGTTAATTTTGCACCAGAACCTTAAAAAAGCTAATCGAACTCTCAACAAGCATCAATCAGAAATTATTAACAGTTTTAAAACTTCGTTTTCAAACGGTCCAGTTGAGGGAACAAACAACAAAATAAAAGTTATTAAACGAACAGCCTATGGATTCAGAAATTTTGAGAATTTTCGTCTCAGAATCTTAGTTTCATTAAAGAACAGTTATCTAAACTTGAATTACCATTATCATATAAAAAAAGCCATCCATTCTGAAGAACGGATAGCTTAAACATACAAGGTATACCAATTTCAATTACAAATTAAATAATTTATTTATCAGTACCACTTGCAGAAGAGCCTTAAAGGACTTTTTTCGTTTAACAAAATTAGCAGCACTTAATCTTATCCCGTGCATTAAATATCAAATTTATAATACTCACCTAAATAATATTGATGTCCTACATGAATTAGAATCTTATTTTGATCTGAGATTTCAGTTTCCATATAGAAAAAAGGTACTCCAATATTTATCTCCATTATTTTGGCAAGTTTAATGTCAGAAACACATAATTCCAAAGTTGTTTTTCCGGGATTGTCCGGGAAAATATTATATTTTTTCCCTAATAAATGGTATAGTGAATTTTCTAGATTCTCATTCAATAAAAATGCGAATCTTTTTTGGGAAAAATAATTATTTTCTAACATAATTGGTTTTTCGTTTGCCAATCTTTTTCTTCTAATCCAAATAGCTTGTTCACCATCGGCAAGTTTTAACTGCCTTTTTATCTCTGGTGTTGGTGTTATAATTTCTTTGTCCAACAAAATCGTTTTAGGTGTTAAGCCATTCTCAATACAACTGTCGGTAAATCCACGTACATACTCTATTTTTCTATTTACTTTTTTATAATTAACAAAAGTCCCAATTCCTTGTTGTCTAATCAAAACACCATTATCGACCAAACCATTGATAGCTTTTCTTACCGTTACTCGACTAACATTAAACATTTTTTGCAATTGCGTCTCAGTCGGTATCTTCTCGCCATGGCTAAATTTGCCAGAGTTTATACTGTTTTTTATATCATCTTGTATTTGTAGATAAAGTGGCCTTATTGAATTACTGTATTTCATTAAAACCTTCCCATTTCTTATAAAATCCTAATAACCAGCAAGTTTAGCCAGTTTATTTCAATTATAATAAACTGGCTGTCCTTAAGGAAGCCGCTGACAAATTTAATACTTCACGCCCAAACCAAATGATCCATTTAGCTGACAAATCTCAGCTGCAAATTCATGCGCTTTGACCATCGATTCTTCAATACCAACTTGTTTTGATAAATAAGCTACTAAAAAAGCTGTTATGAACGCATCCCCAGCTGCCATCGTGTCAACTGATTTCTCAATCGCTGTCGCCGCTTTTTCAAAAAAACGTTTACCATCGTATGCAATCGCTGCTTCTGACCCACGAGTAGCAAGCAAAACTTTATTGTTGCTTGTATAAACTTGCTGCAAAAAGCTTTTAACAGCTTCATCACTTTTGCCACTTAGTGAGAAAAAAACATATGCAACTTTATTAATTAGCATATCAACTTTCTCGTTAGTAAAATTATCAGAAAAATCATAAGACACCTTTAAATCTAGAGACTGCAATTTATCTAACAAATGATCAACTTGACCATAAAGTCCGATGTGGATCAAATCAAAGCTTTTTAAATAATCATCATCTGCGGCTGATAATTTTAATAAATTTTGAGCTGAAACTCCGCCTTTATTACTGCCAATGAAAATTCGATCATTATCTACAATTTTGACCTCAGAGTAACCATTTTCTCCCTCTTCAGTCCGGGCGTGGCTACTATCAATCTGCAATTTATCAATAACTTTTTTCAAGTAGCTACCTGCTTGATCAGAACCAAGAACTCCTAAAAAGCTCGCTTGCTGTCCAAGTTGCTTAGCAAAAACTGCGAAATTTAATGCGTTACCGCCAGGATACATCGTATATTTGTTAATATATTTATCAACTACTGCATCACCTAATCCCAAAACCTTCATACCAAAAGCCACCTTAATATTTAACTTTACCCATATAGCGTCTAACGTCTAGCGGATGCTGACGAACGTTTGCTAAAGCTTTTCGATACTGTGATAAAACACTATAAAATAAAACCGGATTGAAGTACTCGGCAACACTCTCATCAATTAAATCAAGTCCAAGTTCTTTTGCATCAATAACTTCAATCTTTTGGGCATAACGATCCAAAAATTTCTTTACTCTTTCATCTAAAGATCGTGTCCTGCCGATACTCAGCGTTAAAATAAACGGCAATTCTTTATCGGTCACTTCAAAGGGGCCATGGAAAAATTCAGCTGAATTTATTGGCACTGCATTCAACCACTGCATTTCCATTAACGAACAGATTGCAAATCCATATATCTGACCAAAAGTAGCTCCACTGCCAATTACATTAAATATCTTTTCACCTGCTCTTGCGTTTGCAAACGCCTTTGCCCTTTGTTGCACCAAATCTTCTGCATGGGCAACGATCGTATCAATTCTTTCCAATCCCTCTTTGAAGTTGCTGTAATTATTATAACCCTCAATTCTTTCGAACACTTCAACTGTTAAAGTCATAATAAGCGCCATCGGATTATTACTTACTTCCCGCTCGTTTCCCCAATCATATATATAACTATAATCTGCCGTCTCCAATAAATCAGCCTTTTCATTGAAGGTGAATCCGACCGTTTGGGCACCAGCTTTTTTGGCCATTTTTCCAGCATTAATAGTTTCTAACGTATTGCCGCTATGTGAGCATAAAATAACTAACGACTGCTTTCCCAACCTTTTAGGCGGAAATTTTACAAATTCATTGCTGGTAAACCACCCACTAGTTAAAGTCAGCGACTCATGCTCAAGTAAATAATTAGCTACATACATATCAACCAATGATCCGCCACAAGCAACAAAATAAATCTCTTTTAATTTTTTCTCACTGTTATCTACAATATTCTGGGCAATTGTTTCTTCTATCTTCATAAAGATCCCCCTATATTTATTAAAATCTAAAACTATTAAAAATTAATTTACTTCCCGTATTTGTCCTGTAATTGCTTTGCTTCATTAAACATTTTAGTATCTTCACCATTTTTTTGAAGCTGTGTTATAACTTTATTAACTCGTTTTTTCAGTTCATTATCTCCCTTGCGAATTCCAATATTATTGGTTTGTGCATCTTTTTTAACTGGAATTTTAACCTTAGCAATTGAGTATTTATCTGGAAATTTAGCAACATACTCAGTCGCAATTGCCTGCCCCACAACAATACCATCTAATTTTCCTTGAGATAATTCGGTTGACATGTTGGTAACTGCACTTTCTACAATTAAGTTGCTCTTTTTAAACCTTTTCTTTGCTTCTGTTTCCTGGGTACTGCTCTGCTGGACACCGATACTTTTACCAACCAGCGATTTAACTGAATCATATTTCTCAGCATTACCTTTTCTTACTAGTAAAACATCAGTTGCTTTATAATACGGTTTTGAGAAACTTATATATTTTTCACGCTGCTTAGTTACAGAGAGTCCAGCTATGATTAAATCGATCTTATTTCCTCGCAGGTCTGTAATCAACGAGGAAAATTCTTCATTTTGGATTTTTAATTTAACATGCAGTGCTTGGGCTATTTTTTTAGCAATCATCATATCATAACCGACAATCTGCTTCTGACCATCTTTAACGATTGGAAATTCGAAAGGTGCAAAGTCTGCCGAAGTCCCCACCACTAAGGTTCCCTTGTCTTGAATCTTTTTTACACTATTATCTTTGCTAGCGGACTTACTGCTAGAACAACTAGCAGCCAACACCATTAATCCTAAAAGCGAAATAACTAAAATTAATTTCTTGTATATTTTTTTCATCTCAATTTCTCCTCGTATTACATGTTGGTAGTTAAAAAGATCGTATTGCTTTGCTATAATTTCATTATTTTTCAGTCTGATTTTTTATCAGCTGAAATACTCGCTTATCTGCTTCAAAGGGCTTTTTATAGTACCTTGAAGCAGTTATTTCTTGACCTAAAAAGCCAGTATAATTGTATTTATTTAAAGTCTTAATCGCTGCAGCTAAGTCTTGTTCTCCATCCCCCCAAGCTAAATGACCTCCTGTTTTTCCACAATCCAAAAAATGAATATGCACAATTGAGGTGCCAAACGTGTTAAACCATTGTTCTAAAGTCTCACCGGCAACTGTTATCGCTGTAGTATCGATCATCGGCTTTAAGAAATCCGAGTTAACTTCGTGCAACATTTTTTTGGCATCTTCAATAGTCGTAACTATTTGTGACTCTTCCGGTCTAAGCGTTTCTAAGGCCAACGTAACATTTTGCCGCGCTGCAAATTCGGACAGTGAACTCAACATTTCTAAAGATCTTTGCCAAGCTTCACTTGCTGGCTCATTCAACAACCCAAAACCAGAATTAATTCCCATAATTTTTGCACCTAGCTCCGCAGTAATCCTAATTGCATTTTTAAAATATAGTTTGCTCTTTTGCCACTGCTCCAAATAAGGAGCAGCTATATTGTATTGATAAATAATAGATTCAGGAGTAAATACCGGTATTTTGATCTTATACTTTTTGGCTAAGGCAATAACTTTATTTAAGCTTTCGAAACTAGCCGTATCCAAATACAAATGGGGTGTTCCCCCCCACAACTCAACATTTTTAATTCCGATGTTATTTTGATAACTGAAAAAATCTTCTAAAGCATAAAATGGATAATGTATATTCATTCCTGCCAGATTATCCGTTTTAATCAAAAAAACATCTCCCTATTACAAGGCAACTCAATAATATGTATTAAGTCGTATTATATGATTTTAAAAACAATTTATACTATATCTTTAATATATGGAAAAATCAATGAGCTATTTCATTATTTTTTAATTTAGCAAAAGTTCAATTAAATATTCTTTTTTGCTAACGAAAAAGCCTAGCAAATCTTTCGGAACGCAACCAAAAGCCTAAAATAAATGGCTAGAAAAAAATAGCCTGCTAACTTTGATTGGTTGGTTCTGGTGCAAAAATTTTCAGGTAAACTTATTTTGAGTATAATTAGCCTAAAAAGCGAGGTAGCGATGATGAAAAATTATTTTAAAGGGCGACATTTCCAAAAAGATATTATTTTGGTAGCCGTTGGCTACTATTTTAGATTCTCATTAAGCTACCGTGATGTGGTTGAAATTTTGCGTGACCGTGGAATTATTATTCATCATACAACCGTCATGCGCTGGGTTCACCATTACGGGCCACTATTCAAATTATTATGGCGAAAACAGCGAGATACTCATAGTCAAAGCTGGCGAGTTGATGAAACCTATATTAAAATCAAAGGTCGTTGGTATTACTTCTATCGCGCCATCGATAGTCATGGATTAACACTAGATTTTGAGTTACGTAAACATCGTGATTATCAATCCGCCTATCATTTTTTGAAACGTTTATTGACGACCTATGGTCGTCCCGATTGTCTGGTTACTGATCAATATGCTGGCACTTTAAAGGCTATTAAACAAGTAATTAAAGATGGCTTATTGGTGAAAGCAAATCACCAATGTTCTAAATATCGTAATAATTTGATTGAACAAGATCATCGGTTAATTAAACACGTCTTAGTAAAATCAAGCGGTTTTCAATCACTACGAACTGCGCTAAAAACGCTAAGTGGGATTGAAGTCATGCATCAACTACATAAAGTAAGCCAAAGAGAACCAAGTCTCTTTGGTTTTTCGTGGTCACAATCACTAATCGAATTATTAGTACAATGATCCGTTCAACAATCGTTCCAATGTATTACAAAGACTATTTTGTTAATTTTGCACCAGAACCAAAAATTGATTATGGTAGATTGTAAAATTAATCCGAACGCTGTTCGGACAAAAAAGATCAGCTTCCTTTAAAATGGTGTTTACCACAAACCCATTTTTTAGGAGCTGATCTTTTGTCTAGTATAACCTATTCTGAACGAATTAAAATTGAAACCTTTTGTGAGCTAGGACTGACCAATATCCAAATGGCTGAGCGGTTAAAACGATCTCCGTCTACGATTTCTTATGAATTATCTCGTTGTCAACCTTATCAAGCTGAATTAGCACAAACAACAGGATCAGCAACACAAACAACGTCCCACTGATAATGATCAACCAGTGGATATTGCTACCTAAAATTGTAATCGCCAGCATGGTTAAAAACGAATAGAAAAATAGCGAAAACCAAATACCGTTACCTAGGCGAACCTTATCGCGATGATAACGCCAACCACAAATGGTTCCAAATATGAGTGGTACTAACCAGCCCCAGTAAAACATTGCTGGAACTGGAACCCAAACCGCGGCGTCATTCACATCAATACCCCCGCATTAAGTTTTATCTAAGCTTCCATCATAAAGGACTCCCCGCGGGACTGCAATCAGGAGTCATTACTTCAACTGTTTTTGTTCATTATAGAAATTACGGTAAGCTAAATAGCACGCAATGATTGACCCCAAACTAGTCGCTGATAAGAGCATGAACGTGACCATAATTTGATACCTAATGGCCCGTACTGGATCGACCCCTGCAAAGATCAAACCGGACATCATCCCTGGCAGACTGACTAGACCCACAGTCTTTGCCGAATCAATGGTAGGTGACATCCCCGTACGAATCGCCTCACGCACGATGGCAATCGAAGCATCAAGTAGACCAGCCCCTAACGCCAACCGTTCAAGCACACCTTGCCGCTGGTCATGAAACTGACTATTGAGGCTGCGATAAGCCAGCCCAATTGCGACCATTGAATTCGACGCAATCATACCAGAAATGGGAATCATTTGCGATGGCACAAACTTAATCGCACCAGATAGCACGAGGACGCCGAGTGTTACCCCCGTACTAACAAAAATGGCTAATAACGAAATGGCTAATGCATGGTCAATCCCCGGCCCCCGTTTTTTCGCATTCCAAGCCGCATTGAAGATAATGAAGCCTATCATCGCCAGCGTTAGCCACAAATTGTTGACTCGGAAAATATACTTTAGCAAGTAACCCACGATAAATAGTTGTACAACAGCCCGCACGACACCAATGACAATGTCCCTATCCAAGCCAAGTTTCTGCCACAAACTAATTCCTAACGCGACGAGCACTAACATTGCCGCCAAAAATAGCGACGTATTATTAGCTGCTAAATTCATGCGTGTACCTCCAATCTGCCAGCAACCACTTTCGCTAATTGATCTGCCGCAGCAATCTCTGTCGCGTCATGAGTAATCATGATCGTTGTCACGTGATCATGCTCATTTAACTGTCGTAACCAGGCGTGCACGATTTGCTTATTATTTTCATCCAAACCAGCTGTCACCTCATCTAATAACAACACTTTTGGTAAGAATAAGATGTTGCGAATCAGCGCGACCCGCTGCCGTTCACCACCGGAAAGCTCGATAATCGGCTGATGCAGGGTTCGTTCGGACAGCCCAACATTATTTAACGCCGTTACCACTCGTTGCGTATCCATGACTTGCTTACGAATTTGGTACGGGAAAGCTAAGTTATCTGCCACCGTCTCACCA
>NZ_OZ061608.1:0-23264 GCF_964065465.1 Liquorilactobacillus satsumensis | reverse complement strand
TGTTGAATTTACCGTCCATGACAGGGATTGCTGACCCAAATTTACGTCAACTGATGACCAACTTGATTATTGAACTCTATAAGTATCAGGCCGAAAGTGAACGTAAGCGAATCATTGAGCGCCAGCAGCAAGGGATTGCCTTAGCTAAGCAGCAGGGTAAATATCATGGGCGCAAACCCCAATACACCCAAGACGATCCCCGCCTGCAGCATGCCTTTCAACTCTACCAAACCGGTATGAGTGACGCGGAGATTGCCAGAATGACCGGCATTAAGCGGACCACCTTTATTCGTTACCGGAAAAAATTTAAGGTTCAAAGATGATATTATATGAGATAAGCTTATAATTAAGAGTAATTACATAAAGTTATCTTTAATTATGAGAACGAAAAGAACGAAAATATTGATCATATCTTGCTGAAGCAACTTGATGTTAAAGATCAGCAAATTGCAAATTTACAACAATCCTTAGATCAGCAGCAACAATTACAATTAGAAACAGTAGCAGAAAATCGACAATTAAAAAAACATGTTCGTAAGTTAAGTGGCTTACTTGAGCCCTCTAGTCCAACTCAAAAGCCAAAAGCAATCAATAAAGAACTAAAAAGAGAAGTTGCTGAATCTAATAAGGGACAAGAAAGAATACATAAAAATAAGACCAATAAAAGTTGGTGGCATTTTTGGTAGCAGTTCTAAGATTCCATCAAGGAGTAAGTGATATAGACTGAATACGTATGGCGGAACTGCTATTATCTGATTGAAATAGGATATTTATTAATTATAAAGATAAGGATGTTGTAGAATGACAAGACCAGCTAGTATCGAAGCATTAGTTAAGGATTGGGCTGATGATAAAATAAGTAAGTTATTTACCAAAGTTTATCCTGAGAATATACCATTGAATAATGAAATTGAAGAAGCTTTTAAACGATCTGGATCGAAGATTGGTAATAAAGGCATTGCGAGGCCAGATAATAAAGAAATTTGTAGAGATCCACAGACAAATACTGATATTCCAATTATGTTTGAATATAAGGGATACGCTGACAGGCACGTTAAGTATGATAATGACGGCCGAGTATCTATAAAAACTTCAGCAGTTAATAACTATGCTGTTAATGGTGCCATTTTTTACGCTAATGCTGTGCTTGAATATACCTCATATGATGAAGTTATTGCCATTGGTGTTTCTGACGGGATAGAGCATAAGGGACAATTGAGGCCTACAATTAGCGCCTATTATGTAAGTAAGACTAATTATGGTGAACCAATAAAGATTAGTGATTTCTCAAATCTTGACTTTTTAGATCAAGAGAATTTCTCAGTGTTTATGAAAAGCACTAGGCAATTGACACTTACTGATAAGGAAAGACAGGAAATTCATGATCAATATGATTTAGACTTATCTACTGTCTTAAAAGACCTAAATGAATTACTTAATGATATGGGTGTTGACGTAAGTGTCCGTGTTAATTTAGTTTCGGGCATGATAATGGCATCTATGCCATCTTCCACAGTTGAGGATTTTGAACCGTTACCATATAACGATTTGAAGGGATTAGATCCAACTTCCACGAGATCAGATGGTGCAAAAATCAATGACGCAGTGGCTGATTTTTTGAAACACAAGCAGATTCCCAATAGAAAAAAAGACCAAATTAAAAGAAAACTAACTGATATATTTTTAACCGAGTCCTTATCCGATCCTAATGTTGGTTATAGTCAAGGAGAGTCAAAGTTAAAGACTATATATAGATATGTGGTAAATCATATACTTCCTTTTTACTCAAGAGGATTCATGCTAGACTTCACTGGAAAACTATTTGACACTATGAACAGTTGGGTTCAAGTACCTGACTCTGGGAAAAATGACATAGTTTTAACACCAAGATATGTAACAAAGATGATGGCCAAACTTTGTGGTGTAAATAAGGATTCTTATGTATGGGATTTAACGGCTGGTTCTGGCGGCTTTTTGGTTTCATCCATGGACCTCATGCTACAGGATGCAATTAGGTCTTATGAGTTTAATGAATTAGAACGTCAGAAAATTATTACACATGTAAAAGAAAAACAGCTTTTAGGGGTGGAAAAGAACTCGGAAATGTACATGTTAGCAGTATTGAACATGATTTTAATGGGTGACGGATCATCAAATATAATTAATGACGATTCGCTTGCTTTCAATGGGTGCTATAGATTTCCTGAGGGCAAAAAAGACGAAAAATTTCCTGCTAATGTATTCCTCCTTAATCCACCATATTCGGCACCTGGGCATGGGCTGAATTTTTTGGAAAAGGGGGTTGAGCTAATGAGAAAAAAGAATACATCAAATAGCAATACAAATATATATTCAGGAAACGCCGCTATTATTATCCAAGAATCTGCAGGTGGACCGGATTTCACACATATGCAGATGAGAATTTTGGCACATAATTCATTGGTCGCTTCAATTCATATGCCAGGAGATTTATTTTTAGGCAAATCAGGAGTCCAGACAGCTATATTCCTTTTTAAAGTAGGGATTCCTCATGACTTCAAGTCTTTAGTTAAGTTTGTTGATTTTTCAAGTGATGGTTATCGTCGTACAAACAGAAAGAAGGCTAAACAAAATTTATTTAATGATTTTGATGCACCTGGTCACTACGATGAGTTAGTGAGATTAATCCGATATGATAACCCGGATACACTTCACTATTTTTCTTTAAAGGAAAATTACTTTAAAGATGTAATTTCCCCAGATGGTGGTGATTGGCAGTATAAGAAGCATATTACGAGAGATAATACCCCAGATGTTAAAGACTTTGAAAAAGTTGTCCGATCTTACCTTGCTTATGAGGTCACAAAAGTAGTGGAGACTGATAATGACTAAAAACAAACAGCAATTTAGTAAGTTCAGACTTGGAGACATGTTTAACATACACCCAACAAAAAGCTACGGTCTCACAAATAGTAAGTTGTTTGCTCATTCTGGGAAGGTGCCAGTTGTGGCCAATTCTTCATTAAATAATGGGATTGGTGGCTATACAAATTTAAAACCTACAGAAAAGGGTAATATGATTACCTTTAGTGATACTGTCACATCTGATGGAATATTTTATCAACCGTCTCCATTTATCGGGTATTCGCATGTTCAAGGATTATATCCTTACGAGAATATTGAGCCACACCTAAACAAAAATACTTGTCTCTACATCGTATCTGCCTTTAAAAAGGCCACACGTGGCTTATATGATTATGGACTTAAATTTACGAGAGATAATGCTAGCAATACCTTTATTGTTTTACCATCGTTGAATAATGGATACATTGATTGGGAAAAAATGAACCAAGATATTAAAGAAATCATTCGAGTTGTTAGCTCAAGAGCAGATACAGAAATCAATTCTAGGTATAACTTGCTTAACAATAGTGGTATTAATTCAATTAAGGATTTTGATATAAAGCAAGCTAGTTTTTCAGATTTTTCAATATCTGATTTATTCCCTGAGGAAAATGATATTAGAAGGGGAAAACGGTTGGTAAAGTCAAAAAGAAAGAAGGGACCGATTCCATTTGTGACAGCTGGTGTCACTAATCATGGTATTTCTTCATACATTAGTGAAGAGAATAATGTTCCATTTTCAGATGATCTAAGCATTTCTGTAGATATGTTTGGCTGGGCCGACGCTAAGAATTATAAATATGGGTTCGATGACCATGTTGTGTCACTTTCACACGAAGGTTATACGATTGAACAGCTAATATTTATATCTGCGGCAATAAATAAAGTAACATTTAATACGATGCTGTTTAGTTGGGAATACATGGTAACCAAGAAGAGAATTAGTGAAATAAAAATAAAATTACCTGTTGACCAAGGCGGTAGGATAGATTGGCAACTAGTAAAAAGTTATATTAAGTACTTATTAGGCAGGGAAGTTACATCTATATCAATGCCACTAAGAAAAGATTAATTAGGGTCCATAACTATCAAAAAGCGTCTATAAAAGAGCGAGCATAGAATCATTGCTTGCTCTTTTTACGTTTCATCAGCATAATTATTTCGAAATCAGAAGGGTATTTATAAAATTTGGTGAACGTCTAAAAAATGCAAGAACAGAATTGAATCTTGCTCAAGAACGTAATTGATACAAGTAATTTTAACTAGAGGCTTTTGAACAATTGATCAAATTTTGAATTAAAAATTTTTATAAAAAGTGGTGAAACAATGAAAACAATTGCGCAAATAGCCAAGGAAATTGGTGTTAGCAAACAAGCTATCTACCAGTTTATTGACAAAGATTTTAAACGGAAATTTTCAACTGTTGATGGTTCGTTGAAAATAAACTTAAAGGGTCAAAAGCTTATAAAAGAGCATTTTGAAGTCGATAATTTAAACGAATCGTCAAGTGCTTTAAAATCCGCTTTAAACAATTCAACCCCCTTAATTGAGTATTTAAAAGATCAAATACAAGAGGATCGAAAACAATTAGATGACTATAAAGACCAAATCGAGCAACTGCATAAATTATTGGAAAAACAACAGGCATTACTAGAGCATGAACAACAATTACGTTTGGCGGATAAGAAAACTGAAGCTAAGCAAATTGAACAAAAAATTGTCAAAAAGAAACATTGGTGGCAATTTGGAAAGCACAGTTAAGTAGGCAAAGGATCACTTTTTGTAATGCAGTTAACTTCATTTGCAATTAAAATAACGCTTTTTGCTTGTATTTTGTGCCTAATGTGGTATTCTTAATATACAAAATGCAATGCAGAATGAGGAGAGTGCCTTATGGATATTTTTAGCTTAGATTTAGGAAATAAGCAGACAAAATTAAAAAGCAGCAAAGCTGAATATGTACTGCCTTCAAGATATTTAAACCAAGCAGACATGCCGATGTCAGTTGGCAATTCTACAATGAATAATGACCTACACACTTATTCAGTCCCTTTTAGCGACGATAAGTACGTATGGGGTCGAGATATTGACGGACT
This sequence comes from Liquorilactobacillus satsumensis, assembly GCF_964065465.1. Classification (NCBI taxonomy): domain Bacteria; kingdom Bacillati; phylum Bacillota; class Bacilli; order Lactobacillales; family Lactobacillaceae; genus Liquorilactobacillus; species Liquorilactobacillus satsumensis. The sequence goes on along the minus strand of NZ_OZ061608.1, from coordinate 18,285 downwards.
TCACCTTGACGAATATTTAGCGGATACAATCATGTATGGTGCTCGATACGATAGTGAAGCATTTAAATTACTAGCCAATTTTGCGCTGGGATTACTAGCAAGTGATTTCCAAGCGGCTAAAGATCAAGTTTTAGAAGTAGTCGTCACTGCTGGACTTCCAACTGGAGATTATGCTGACCAAGGACAATTAAAAGCTTTATTAAAAGTCTTAGAGGGCCAACACCAAGTTACTATTGACGATAAAATCGTGACGGTAAGAGTTCGTAAAGTTTATATTTTGCCACAACCAATCGGCACCTTATATAACGAATTACTAGATGATGAAGGCTTTATCCAGAATAAAGATCTATTAGACGAAAAAGTCGGCATTGTTGACGTAGGTGGTGGAACAATACTGATTGATACGATTTTAAACTTTGAGCTAAGTGGCAAAAACCGCCATCAATTTAATACCGGCGTAAATGATCTATATGAAGCCATTGCCAACGGGATTAATGGTGATACTAGCCTTTATCAATTAGAAAAAGATTTACGAAAGGGAAACCAGCAACATCATTGGAGCTATCGATTTTCTAAAAATCGTCAAGATGATATTACTGATTTGGTTTGCAAGGAAATTGACCGGTTTACCCGGCGCTTAGTTGCCAATGTGACTTCAACCTTAAAAAACCTTGATAGCATTGATACTTTGTTCTTTACCGGTGGTGGAGCCAATTTGCTTAACCAAAAAATCTTGAATACTACTTTCACTAACGCAGTTATTGTTAAAAATACAGAAGTTGCTAATGTTAACGGCTTTTATAAGTACGGATTAAGTCAACAAGCTCAAAACGAAGGGAGCAAGTAATCATGGGAAAAGTTAAAACCTTGAACGTCCGACTAAATCCCGAGAAAATTGTCGACAAAGAAATCCTTGATTACTTTGATAAATCATTAATTCCTAAAACCACCCTTGTTAAAACCGCTTTAATTCACGAAATTGAACGGTTAAAGGCTCAAGGTGATCCTTATGTTAAAGATGAATTAAAAGCTCCAGAAGCACCTAAAAATAGCACAGAATCATCATCTGATTCCAAAGAACGCTTGCAAGGAGGATTTAATGCCTTTTCAGACAATGATATTTAGAAAGAGGGCCTTGTTATGGGAATTCCAATAAGTGTTATATTTTTGTTTACCAGCCTTATTGTCTTTTGGATAATCCCAGCCATTGGAATTGCAAAAAATCACCTGGTAGATGACCGCTTTTTTATTCGACAGTGGTTATTTCCAATGCAGTATTGGTTACAGCTATTATTTGAAAGAATCAGCGGTAACCGTCGTATTGTCGTAAGAATTTTACAGATAATGTCTCTGTTTATCACGTATTTTTGCGGGTTACTTATGCTCCTCGTGTTTAGTGCTTTTGATATTAATACAGCCAAGCATTTTAGTGTTTTTATATTATTTGAATATTTACTGGTATCTTCTATCGCCTACTGGTTTCAACCAAAAGCTGGCAAAATATACAAGACCAAATAAAGTTGCCGCTAGGTAAGCGCTATGCTAGACTAAGATTAATTTAACAACCGAATAAAGAGATCAAGCTAAACAGAAAAATCCCCGATTCACGAGGAATCAGGGATTTTTGGTTTAGCAAGTAGCTATAGGACAGCTACTTAGATTCAGTCGATTTTAACTTGCCGGTGAAAATCGACTGAACATTGTTCTTAATTTGTAGGTTAATTATACCGCAAACCAGTCCAAAAGGACAAGTTAAGGATAGTTAAAAACAAATTGAAGTCAATGGACTAAGTAGCTAACTGGAGCTATTTAGTCCATTTTTTGTTGTTAGAAATTAAAAAAGTTGCCGAATGGGCAACTCACAAACAGACACATGCTGGTAAATTACAAAGTTCTCACAGCAAATGAATGCTTTGTAATTTAGTTAGAGCATATCAGATTTGTATTTTAAAGCAAATCAAATGTTTTAGCAACTCTCTTTTGAGACAGCGTGTGTCAGTCAAGAAAGGGAGTTTTTATTATGACACAATTTAATTTTATTCAATCACAAAATGCTTATGGAACTAAGTTTTTTCAACTACCACAGGTATTATTATATGGCGAAAAATATAAAGAACTAAGTGACAGTGCGAAATTAGGTTATGTAGTTTTGCGTGATCGTTTGGAATACTCATTGCAAAATAATTGGATAGATGATGAAAATAGAGTGTACTTTATTTTTACCAATCATGAATTACAAAATTTATTTGGTTGGAGCGACCGAAAAATATCAAAAGTAAAAAAGGAGTTGGAAGAAGCAGGACTGTTATTCCAAATTAATCAAGGATTTGATCCCAAGAAAAAGAAAAATTTACCCAATCGACTTTACCTTGCTGATTTGGAAGTTACAGCAAAAGACGTGTATATTAAACAGGATTTTGCTAATAAAACGGCTGGAACCCTTGATACAAGCGGACTAGCACAAATGCAAGCTCGACAAGAAAAAATCAAAACGGCTGGAACCCTTGATACAAGCGGACTAGCACAAATGCAAGCTCGACAAGAAACGGCTGGAACCCTTGATACAAGCGGACTAGCACAAATGAGACACAATCTATACAATACTAATAACTTAGATACTAATAGATACAATATAGATACTCAAAAGTTGGACTTTTCCACAGTCAATTTCTCACCAGCAGAACTAGAAAAGCAAAACCAGGACTTGGTGAACCATGCTAATGACTTCTTAACTGATGAAGACAGTGGGCTCCCCGTTTTCTTAGAACCCGAAGCCGTGCAATTACTTAGCTTCTGGTGCCGAACTCCACAACAAATGCGCCGGTTCATTGGCATTATCTTAAATGCTAAGTACCGAGTTGAGAAAGATCACAAAGATATTGGTGTCATAATCCCACTTGATGATGAGGAACTTAAACCTTTGATGACTAAAGCCTTGAGACGCTACTTTAACGCCCTTAGAAGCAATGAGAAGCACATCAAGAACGTGGAAAACTACTTGTACGGCACCATGCAAAACCTATTTGGCGTTTGGTGGAATAAACAAGCGGCTAGAGAATATGCGGCCAAACACCCTAACGATGAGCGTGCTTAAAACTAAAAAGCTATATAAGGCCATTTAAGCTGTTTTAAACAGATAGAGCATAATTATATTAAACGAGTTTTAAAATGCGCTTACGGGCACTTTAGGAACGTTGTATAAGTGCCATTGCGGAAAGGACAGCAAACTTAAATTCACAACTTTTAAAGAAGCAGGCTAATTGAGATGGTACTCAAAGATTAGTATAATGTGAGTAGTAATAAAAAGGGGGCGAGAAAATCATGGCAGTTAAGGAAAAGAAACGCGTACAAGTCCAGATTGACAAAGAATTGGCAGATAATACCGAAGCCGTTTTAAGCCAGTTAGGTCTAAACCCAACTACCGCGATCAATATGTTTTATAAGCGGATTGTTGCTAATGGTGCCTTACCTTTTAATGTGTCTTTAAGCGAAGAAGAACGAGCTAATTTACGCTTTTTAAAGGCTACCAAAGAGACACCAGTAACAGAGTTCAAAGACGCTAAAGAAGTCGCTGATTGGCTCAATGATCCAGATGAGGACTAATGGCTTATCAGATTAAATAAATTAATAACTTGGAAGTGTGATGAACATGAAAGATACAATCACAATTAATGACTTTTTTGAAATTGCCAAAGAAACTGATTTAAAAGATTTACTTGATAAGTCATTACATGAGCCAGACCCAGAAAAGCGCAAAGTATATGACGCTTTATATACCTACTTTTTAGATAAAAGGCAAGATGAGGTTATTAAGCGAAAGGACTTTGTCCGTTGATAGATAAACCCCAATATATATTGAGGAATTTTCCTTGGATAAACCAAAATATTACTTATCCAGAAAAGGTGCAAAAGCAGTTACAAAATTTTGCAGATCAGAACCCAAAAGTCAAACCAAAAAACAATCCTGAAAATAAAAACGATCGGCCTAGTTATTAGGTTGATCGTTTTTTAATTTATCCGGTTTATGGGCGTTAACATAGTCAGCAAATGTTTTTAAAAGTTCTTCGGTTTGTTCGACCGAGAGGTTATTAGCTTGAAAGTACTTTTCTAATAAAGCCCCTTTTTGAATTAATCGGCGAGAACGGGCTTTGCGGGCTTGCCGATTTTCATAGTATTTAGATTGCCGTAATTTAAAATCTTCCCGCTCAATTTTTTGTTTTAAACGCGCTTGCTGCTCGACTAGTTTTTCATATTGATTAGACATGGAATTTCCCCATCTCGTATGGCTAATGATCTACGGACTTTACCTTTAAAAATTCAGAAAATTGCTTGGCTAAAAGCTTAATCTGATCGTTAGACAAATTAGCATAATCTAAATTGGCTTGACTGATGATTTGTTTACCTAGACGTTGTTCAATCTTATTTTTTTCGTCCTTAATTTTTTGATTAAGGGCTTTTAATTTATCTTCTTGTTTTTCTAAGTTACTTTGAGACATAACGATCCCTCCAATCATATTAGAAATAATCATCGACACTATATCATAAGGGAAACGTTAAGTCAAAGGATAAAAGTTGAAATAGCGAAGCGGAAGGCATACACTAAGTTAAAGTTAAGAGAATCAGAAGACCGAGTGAAACGAGGTCAATGCGCACTTACACGTCATCTTTGATGACGTTGTGCTAAGCCTATTAAAACCTGTATTAGAAGTCGCCGATGGCGACAACAAAATCAAACCCATAAACCCAAATAAAGGTGGTGACCGACATGGCAATTTTTCACATGAGTTTTAGTAATATTAGTGCTGGTAAAGGACGAAGTGCGATTGCCAGTGCCGCTTATCGAAGTGGTGAAAAGCTATTTGATGATAAGGAAGGTCGCCACTATTTTTATGACCGCTCGGTTATGCCAGAAAGCTTTATTTTGACGCCAAAAAATGCACCAGCATGGGCCAGTGATCGAGAACAGTTGTGGAATGAGGTTGAAAAGAAAGATCGTAAATCAAACTCACGGTATGCAAAAGAGTTTAACGTGGCTTTACCGGTAGAATTAAGTGAATCCGAACAGAAAGAATTACTGACAAAATATGTGCAAGAAAATTTTGTTGATGATGGCATGGTAGCCGACGTGGCAATTCATCGCGACCACCCAGATAATCCGCACGCTCATGTGATGTTAACCAATCGCCCATTTAACCCCGATGGTACTTGGGGACAGAAAACAAAAACCGAATACATTTTAGATAGTCATGGTAATAAAACTAAGACCCCTGCAGGGAATGTGAGAAACCGAAAAATTTGGTTGGTTGATTGGGATAAAAAAGAAAAAATAACTGAATGGCGGCACAATTGGGCGGTTAGTGTCAATCAAGTTTTAGAGCAAAAAAATATTCCCGATCGGATCAGCGAAAAATCCTTTGAAAATCAAGGAATAGATGAAGTTCCAACTCAACATGAGGGAATCAATAGTAAGCGGCATGAAAGAAAAGAATTTAATCAACAAGTTAAGGACTATCGCAAGGCCAAAGCCAGTTATAAAAATAACCAAGAAAAAGCAATCAATAGAGGTCATTTAGATAGCCTAAGTAAACACTTCTCGTTTAATGAAAAACGGGTAGTTAAAGAGCTAAGCCATGAACTGAAAACTTATATCAGTTTGGAGAACTTAGATGATAAGCGGCGCATGCTATTTAATTGGAAAAACAGCACCTTAATTAAACATGCGGTTGGTGAAGATGTGACTAAACAATTATTGACAATTAACCAACAAGAAAGTTCACTAAAAAAAGCAGATGAACTCTTAAATAAAGTAGTTGATCGCACTACGAAAAAACTTTATCCAGAGCTTAACTTTGAACAGACCACGCAAGCTGAAAGACGAGAATTAATTAAGGAAACCGATAGCGAACAAACAGTTTTCAAGGGTAGTGAATTAAACGAACGTTTAATGAATATTCGTGATGATTTGTTGACCCAACAATTATTGACCTTTACCAAACGGCCATACGTTGGCTGGAAGTTATTAATGCAACAGGAAAAGGAAGTCAAAATCGAACTGAAATATACGCTGATGATTCATGACGATAACTTAGAAAGTCTAGAACACGTCGATCAAGGGTTACTAGAGAAATATTCACCAACCGAACAGCAAAAGATTACTCGCGCAGTCAAAGACCTACAGGCAATCATGGCCGTTAAGCAAGTCATTAAAACGCAATACCATGAAGTATTGAAAAGGGCCTTTCCCAATGGTGATTTAGATGATCTTTCACTAGGTAAACAGGAACAGGTTTATACAGCCGTGATGTACTATGATCCAACTTTAAAGCCATTAAAAGTCGAAACAATGGAACAATGGCAAGCAAATCCACCACAGGTTTTCAGTACCCAAGAACATCAATTAGGGTTAGCTTATTTGTCGGGACAGCTTAGCTTAGATCAGTTAGAAAATCATCACTTACAACGGGTTTTAAAGCATGATGGCACTAAACAAATCTTTTTTGGCGAATGCAAAGTCGATCCAACGATTAAGAACAGTCAAATCGAGAAAATCCAAAAGCAGTTAAAAGAGCAACAAGCCAAGGACGACCAGTACAGAAAAGCAAATATCGGACATTATCAACCGCTGAACTACAAGCCGGTTAGTCCAGACTTTTACTTAAAGACGGCCTTTAGTGACGCGATCATGACTGTTCTATATGCTCGTGATGAAGGTTACCAACGACAAAGACAGGCGCAAGGTTTAAAGGAGACTGAGTGGGAAATGACGAAAAAGCAACGGCAACACCAAACTCGAAACCGGCATAAAGATGGGGGCATGCACTTGTAATCAAAAAATTAGCGACTGGTTAATTGGTATGAATGGTGGTCCCCGGTAAAATACCGGAAATATACCAGCCAATTAGCAGATTAGAAATTCACTCCAATTTATGGGTTCACTTCAGTTACTACTTTTATTTGATCGGTAGATTGCAAATTTAATCCGAATTTTTGGACAAATTTGTCAGCATAACCTGATATGGTGTTTGCCAGTCGAGTATTTTAAGCGGTCGCTGGTTAATTTGGAGTAACGTCGTCGTTAAATCTTGAGCACTAATGTGCTCAAAACGAGTCCCTTTAGGATAAAAATAACGTAAATTCCGATTAAAGCGTTCGTTACTACCACGTTCAGCTGGCGTATAAGCATGGCAGTAATAGGTCTTAATACCATATTGTGATTCAAGTGATACTAGCCCACTAAACTCAGTGCTACGGTCCACAGTAAAGCTGTGCACCGGACCATTAAAAGTGGTTAGGAACTTAGTTAGTGCTTCATTAACAGTCACTGTCGTCCGATCTTTTAACCGGTATGCCCAAAGGAACCGTGATTTGTGAGCGATTAAAGTTAATAAAACTGCCTTAGAACGTGTTTGGAATCTTTTCAAGAGTATTCGCAGGAAGGCTAAGCTAATCATCATCCTACTGGTGTTCAGCTTTCGCTCACAATTGCGCCAGAGGCGCCGATATTTTCCTAGCCAGCTAAAACTGCGTTCGATAACCCAGCGTTGCGGGGTCACTTGACCGTGCCTAAGGTCACTCTGTTTAGCAATAATGACTTCAGCGTTAATCATGCCTGAACTGATTGAGCAAAGTTGTTACCAGTATAACCACCATCGGCCATTACTCGTTGAACCAGGTCAAACTGTGATTTGTTTAACGCCAGTAGCACATTGGCGGTTGTCACATGGACTGCCATCGGCAGCCCATGGATATCTACAGCAAGATGGCGCTTAATCCCACTCACCTTTTTACCACCATCGTAGCCGCTACTTTCAGCAGGATCGGTATTCTTGACACTTTGAGCATCTAGAATGATGAACGATGTATAAACTGAACGCTTCTGAGCCAACCGATGTTGGCTGACAATTTTTTTAAAACCTTATCCAGAGGAGTGATACCAGCAGGAGATGGCGTTTTAGTCCAAAGTAACCAGTAATAATAGACGGTTTCCCATTTAGGAAAATCGCTGGGTAAATCGCGCCAAACGCACCCATTTTTCAAGGTATAAAGCAGGGCACAAAAGATATCATATAAATCAACCTTTCTTGGCTTAGTCCGCTTACGTATGCCTTCTAGATCTGTCCGGATTAGTTCAAATTGTTCACGAGAGATGTCGCTACTATAATGGTGTGCAAAGCTTTTCATGGATTAAAAACTCCTGTTTTTAATCTAATTTAACTAAAATCAAATCGAATGTCAAAGTATCCAAACACGTTCTTACTATGCCCACGAGGGCCAACGACTGTATCTAGTTCAAAATCACCGATGCGATTACGTTGATCAACCACTATGGGACGCTATTCAATTGATTTCCCCAATGATTGATTATATGTGGACCGTTGGTCAACGTTACGCCGTTGGCGTACACCATGTTCAGGTAGATCATTCAAGGGAAAATCAATTCTCCCCTGATTTAACCAATTATAAATAGATTTAGTAGCTAGTTTAAATTCGTGAGCAATCATTCCTGGTGACCAGCTTAGACGTAAATGGTTGAGAATTTTTTGCTTTAACTCATCGCTCAGCTTAGTTTTCCGACCACATCGTGATCGCTTGTATTCGGCATCTGTTTGTCCTGATTCAGCCTGATAAGGTTGACATCGAGATAATTCATAAGAAATTGTTGACGGTGATCGGTTCAGCCGAACGCCCATTTGGATATTGGACAGCCCTAGTTCACAAAAGGTTTCGATTTTAATTCGTTCAAAATAGGTTATACTGGACAAAAGATCAGCTCCTAAAAAATGGTGTTTACCACAAACCCATTTTTTAGGAGCTGATCTTTTTTGTCCGAACAGCGTTCGGATTAATTTTACAATCTACCTGATGTCTACTTTTCTGCCAGATTCTTCAAGGTGTTTTTCTAGTAGGTGATCATAGTTAGTTGTCCAAAAAGTAGAAACCGGTAATTCAGAAATTGCTTGTAACGTTTTATTATTATGTGAGAATAATAATTTAATTGCCATTAACGTTAAAAAAGTTATGAGTATATGATGAAGACACTGAAATTGTTATGACGTTCTATAACGTGTTGCGAAAATGGAGGGGATTCTATGTTTAAAAAAGGGAAGATATTTATTGGAGTTGCCGTTGCTTTACTGGCAATAATTTCTTTGTCAGCCTGTGGCAAGTCGGCCAATGATTCGAGCGATGGTGATGTGGGCCAAATTCAGAAATTGCTTGTAACGTTTTATTATTATGTGAGAATAATAATTTAATTCCCATTGACATTAAAAAGTTGTGAGTATATGATGAGAACACTGAAATTGTTATGACGTTCTATAACGTGTTGCGAAAATGGAGGAATTCTATGTTTAAAAAAGGGAAGATATTTATTGGAGTTGTCGTTGCTTTACTGGCAATAATTTCTTTGTCAGCCTGTGGCAAGTCGGCCAATGATTCGAGCGATGGTGATGTGGGCCGAATTCAGAAGAAGGGAACATTAGTGGTTGGTATTGTTAGTTCCAATCCCCCGTATGAATTCCACACTAGCACCAATGGCAGGGACAAATTTAGAGGCTCAGATATTAAATTGGTTAAAGCCATTGCAAAGAAACTGGGCGTTAAGTATCAATTTAAACAGATGGATTTGGACGGGTTACTACCTGCATTACAGGCCAAAAAGGTGGATATGTTGGTGACATCATTAAGTCCAACACCAGAGCGTAAAAAGGCAGCCGATTTTTCTAATATCTACTACAAGAGTACCGCCGCTATTACAGTTAGAAAGACAGACTTCAAAAAATTTAATGGCAATACTAAAGCATTGAGCCGGGCAACTATCGCGGTAGTTAATAATTCAACTCAGGAAGCAATGTTACAAAAAATGTATCCTCACGCTACCTTGAAGACATTCTCTAAGGCTACTGATTTAGCGCTGGCCGTTGCAAACAACAAGGCGGATGCTTTCTGTATTGATCTTCCCACTACCAAAGTGCTTTTACGCCAAAATCCTTCATTGAAGCAGACCAACTTTAGCCACGATGATGGTAGTGTTGGTGCCGCGGTAGCAATGCCCAAGGGTACATCGAAGAATCTGATTAAAAAGGTCAACCAAGTTATTAAAGCCAATAAGCAACAGTACTCCAAGTGGGTCATTGATGAGACTAAGTATGTTCAACAATAAAAATGATCGGCCACACGTACCGGACTGAGGAGGGATGAAAATTGGCGCATTTCAATATTAACGGTTCAGCCGATGAGTATCTGGATCTAGTCAAGATTCCCAAAGTATATGATTTCTCAGATCTATTCACCGATGAAGTGATAGCTCAAGTGGCAGATAAGGTAGACTTGGCGTGCTTTTCGTGTGGTGGTATGTCCAAAGGTGATGTTGAGAGCTTATGCCACTTCGTCGAAAAAGCGGGTTGCGATAGTGTTCTATGCACATTAGGCAGTCAAGGATCCGTTGTTTATAGTAACGGATTGTTTTACTGGCAGGATGCTGTTCGAGTAAAGGCTGTGGACACTATGGGAGCGGGTGACGCCTTCATTACTGCTTTTTCGATAGAGTGGGTACAGAAAACTCATTCTATCGAGGAGTCCATGATAAAGGCTCGGGATTTTGCAACTGAGCAGGTCATGACTAATGGGTCATTCGGTTTCGGACGGTCATTTTAACGTTAGTTCTTATATAACGTTATAGTACGTATTGAAAAAAGGAGAATAAACAGTATGCAAAATGAAGTACAGACCACGTCATTGGTAGAAGTTCAACAGATGGTTCAAAGTATTACTAAGCAACAAGGCATTAATACGTTAGCCTTTGTTGGCTGTGGTGCGTCGATGTCAGAACTAATCAGCGGTATCTCACGTGGATTACCGGATTATTGGTTAAGCAGATATTAACAATGAAAGGAGGCACGCGTATGCGGATCATTTTGGTAAGTCACGGACGTTTGGCGCTAGGTATGCAGGATACAGTGAAGTTTATTATGGGGGAAACTCCCAATCTATCAGCTTATGCGGCTTACGTTGATAGTGACGAAAGTAAATATGTTTACAGTATTGAGGCTGAACTCACGCAACATCCTGAGGAAGAATTTGTTATTTGCACGGATGTTTTGGGTGGCTCGGTTAACACAACAATGATTCAACTGTTAAAGGATTATCCAAGCGTGGAGTTGATTGCCGGAATGAATTTACCGCTGATTTTGCAGTTATTAGCTGAAAGCACGGTTAAGGATAAAGACAAACTGGCGGAGGTTGTTGAATCAGCACAACAGGCACTCGTTGATGTTAATGGTTTGTTGGCAGCACAAAAGAATGGAGAGGAGGATGACTTGTAATGATTAAACTGGTGCGAATTGACCATCGCTTAATGCATGGACAGGTTGTCTTTTCGTGGACTAAAGCGCTGGGCATTGAACGTATTGTGGTGATTGATACTGGTACGGCAAACGACGAATTTAAGCGTATGTCGTTAAAGCTATCGAAGCCAGCCGACATTAAGCTCAGTCTCTTCACGGTTGAACAAGCAATTGAACGAATCCCCAAGATTAAAGCGTTGAAAGAGAACACCATGCTTATTTTTGGCAATGTAGGCGAGACGTATAAATTCTTTCAAACGTTTGGGGCTGTTCCGGAAATCAATTATGGTGGTATTTTGGATCGTCCGGGAGCAACGCGCTACAGCAACGCAATATATTTGACCGATGAGGAAGTAGAGCAAAGCAGGCAATTGGCTTCGATGGGCATTTCATTATTTATGCAGCAGGTGCCAACCTCCAAGAAGGAAATTCTGAACCATAAATTGTAGTAGTTAAGGTTGTACGGACGGAAAGGAGCGTGAATATCATGCTTATAAAGGCATTGTTGATTGGGATTATCAGCATTGTTGCCATGCTGGACTCGCGAATGTTTGGTCGGTCTAATCTTGAACGGCCGCTAATTGTCAGTACGCTAGTTGGTTTAGTTCTTGGCGATGTTACAAAGGGTCTAATGGTTGGTGCCTCACTTGAATTAATTTCGATGGGTCTAGTTAATGTCGGAGCTGCGGTGGCCACGGATATGGTATTGGGTTCAATTATTGCTACCGCATTTGCTATCCTGTCTAACACTTCTGCTCAGGCGGCACTGACAGTTGCAATTCCAATTGCGGTGTTTGGCCAATTACTCGGAATTGTTGTGCGTATGTTGATGTCGTCGCTATCGCATATGGCAGAACGTGATATTGATAAAGGCAAGTTTAAACGGGCCCTAAGCTATCACATCGTGTGGGGAAATGTGTTCTATTCGTTAATGTATTTTGTGCCAACGTTTATAGCGATTTACTTTGGTACCGGTGTGGTTAGCGAAATTGTTAAACAGATCCCTGACTGGCTGACAAACGGTTTGACATTGTCAAGCAAGATTTTACCGGCTTTTGGGTTCGCACTATTGATGTCAACGATGCTGTCAAAGAAGACCGCCGTCTATCTTTTCTTGGGATTCTTCATTACGGCCTACGCAAATATATCAGTTACCGGGGTAGCTATTTTCGCAGTTCTGTTGGCATTGATTGTTAATGAGTTTATGCCCAAAACAGGTAATACTGAAACGCCTGCTAGCAGTAATGCTTCTAGCAGCGATACAGATGATGACGATCTTGAAGAGCTCTGATGGAAGGAGTGAGCAAAGATGGCATACAATGGCTTAACTACTGAACAGCGTAAGGACTTACGGAAAAAGTCGTGGTCGTTTACATGGCGTTCATGGGCAATACAGGCTTCCTGGAATTATGAACGTCAAATGAACATGGGGTTCCTATATGGCATTGCCCCTACATTGAATCGTTTATACAGTAAGCCGGAAGATTTGGACAAGAAAAAAGCCGCTTATCAGCGGCACATGGCTTTTTACAACTGTACTCCCCAAACTAGCTCCTTTGTCTTGGGCTTAACGACTTCGATGGAGGAAGAATACGCGAAGAATCCATCATCAATGGACCCAGATTCAATTAACGCCGTTAAATCATCCTTGATGGGCCCCTTATCTGGTGTGGGTGATTCGTTCTTTCAGGGAACACTCAGAATATTGGCGTTTAGCTTGGGGATCAATTTAGCCCAACACGGAAGTATTTTGGGGCCGATTTTGGCGATGGTCATTTCATTTATACCTTCGTTTGCAGTTACTTACTGGGGTGGACAGTTTGGATATACCGCTGGGAAGAAATATTTAAAAATTTTAACCGGTAGCGGCCTAATGACCCGCGTTATGTACTTGGTGAACATCGTTGGGTTGATGGTGATTGGGGCTATGATTGCCAGCATGATTGGCATCACTACCCCAATCAAGATGGGGAGTGCGTTCAACCTTCAAAAAACATTGAATAGCATTTTCCCACAGATGATCCCACTGGCCTTCACATTCCTGATGTACTGGATGCTACGGAAGAAGGTTGGTACGGGCTGGATTCTACTTTTCTGCATTGGTGGTGGAATCTTGCTGAGCGTTTTGGGAATCTTTGCATAAATTTATTTCAATTAGTCTGGATTCGGTTGGTTAAAAGCCAAATCAAAAATTATATAGGAGGAATTCAATTATGAGTACTATGTCACCTAAGGAAATTGTTGCAGCGATTAAGAAGGATCACGGCGATATCAATCAGGTGTTGTTTGTTGGTTGTGGGGCTTCGATGTCCGATTTATATCCAGCATACTATTTCACTCTTCACGAAACGAAGAGTGTCCGGACGGCAATTATTACTGCCAATGAATTTAACTATGATGCCCCAAAGAATATCGATGGTCAGACTATTGTGATTACAGCATCATTGGGTGGTACGACCCCTGAATCGGTTGAAGCAACAAAGAACGCCGTTAAATGGGGAGCTAATGTCGTTAGCCTATCCAACAACCCGGATGCTCCAATTCTGGAAGCCGCACAGTACAAGATTATTCACGGATTCCATGAGAGTTACTCCGCTAAGATTCAAAAGATGACGAATGCCGTTAAACTGGCGGTTGAAATTAAGAACCAGTTTGAAGGGTACGAGTATTATGATGAAGCCCAGAAGGCATTTGATGGTCTGTATGACTTGATTGACGAGCAAGTTAAGCATGTTGGCCCTGAGGCTAAGAAGTTTGGTGAGCTGTACAAGGATGACCAAACAATTCACGTATTGGCCAGTGGTGCTACCTGGGGTGCGGGTTATGCGACTGCCAGTTTCTTGTTTGAAGAAATGCAGTGGATTTCTGCACCAATGCACAACTCCGGGGAATACTTCCATGGCCCATTTGAACTAACTGAAAAGGATGCACCATACCTGTTGTTTGCCAATGATGGTAGCACCCGTCCAATGGATATGCGTGCGCTGACATTCTTGCAACGGTTTGATGCGAAGATTACCTTGGTTGATGCCAAGGACTTCGGGCTTGCATCTATCGCTGGGCCACACGTTATTGACTACTTCAACCCAATGTTACTGACCGGTGTATTCCGAGTTTACGAAGAGGAACTAGCATCCAAGCGCGACCACCCGCTGTCCAAGCGCCGGTACATGTGGAAATTGAGTTACTAATTTTTCTCGAGTTATGCCAAAAGTGTATTAGTACCACCATTGGGGAGCGGCGGATGCCGCTCCTTCTGGTGGTTTATGGGTGTCATTGTTTATGGAAGGAGGGGCTACGTCGTGATGTGACGCGGCTATTAGGTAGTATGTTCAAGGCGGTTATATTTGACATGGATGGTGTTCTAGTTAATAGTGAGGAGTTTTATTTTAACCGGCGAATGAGTTATTTTGAAGAGAAGGGACTGAATCCCGGATCAACGGATATTCACGATTATTTGGGGATGTCTAACAACCAAGTTTGGGCAGCCTTGGTCCCTGACCCTGAGCAACGTGAGGTTTTGCGTAAAGATTACCTCGTATACCAAGACGCTCATCCAATTGATTATTCCCGCTTTTTGAACGCGGGTGTTGTTACCTTGTTAAAGAGCTTAAAGACCCATGGCATGGTGATTGGACTCGCATCGGCTGGTATATATGCTGATATTTTCCGCATGTTGTCAGAGTGTCATATACGCCCCTTTTTTGACCAAGTGCTGAGCGGTGAGGCTGTACCGAACAATAAACCCGCACCCGATATTTATGTCGAGATATCTGGAAAGTTAGGCGTTGAAGTTGGCCAGTGTTTGGCGATTGAAGATAGCAGTAATGGAATTCAGGCGGCCAAGGACGCAGGTATGACCACTTGGGCAGTTGATCAAGCACAATATAATGTTGATCAGTCGAGGGCTGACCGTATAGTCAGCGGTATGGATGAAATTCGAAAGACACTCAAATAGTAGGGGAGGCTAAACCATGGGCATAGAGCAGACAATCAGGCAGAACCAGCGCTTGCAGCTGACACAAACGATGCAGCAGTCGTTGAAAGTACTGCAAATGGATGGTTTTAGCCTACAAGAATACTTGAACGATTTGAGTTTGAGTAACCCCCTAGTTGATGTCAGTGACAGTGGCGATATTAATATCAGTGGATTCGAAAGAGTGAACAGTCCAGAATACACTAACTTGTATGATTATTTGGAGACTCAAATTGAATTGCGGTATAGTGAAAAAACACTGCGTAGGTTAGTAAGCCTTTTGGCGCGTCAACTCGATCGGGATGGTTTTCTCAATTTCAATCAGGACGAATTTATTGCTACTAATGGTGTGAGTCTTGTTGAATTCGAGGATGCCCTTACCTTACTGCAAAGTATAGATCCGGCCGGTGTCGGCGCACGCAGTATACAGGAATCATTGATTATCCAGGCACGGCAAATCGATAGTTGCCCGCCGCTAGTACTGGAGATATTGCGGAACTATTATCACGATTTCTTGCACAATGATATTCATAGAATACTTGTTGGTACCGAAGCCAGCGTGACGGACTTTACCGAAGCTAAGCGAGTTATTGGTACGTTTACCTCCAGGCCAGGTGCAACATTTTGGAATGATGAAACTCAGTACCGCATACCGGATATTAAAGTGCGGCCTGATGGGGCTGGTTATCGAATATATTTGACGAAATTTGGACGACCGGAGTTAATTTTTAATACTGCGGAGTATGACCAATTACGTGCTCATGACGACAAGGAACTTGAGGATTACCTAGGATCACTTGCCATGCAGTTCCATGATGTTGACGGTATGCTACAACGCCGTGAAGAAACGATTAGTGCGGTTGTAGAGGCGATTGTTGCCGTGCAGTGGTTATACCTAAAGGGCGAGCAAAAGTTTATTAGCAACCTATTACTTCGGGACGTTGCCAGATCGTCGGTGTAGCAGAGTCAACTGTGAGTCGAGCGATTTCTGGTGAATATATCGACAGTCCTATCGGGATAGTTGCGGTCAGAGATTTGCTTACCAATAGGTCCGGAACTAGCGAAGGTGAATCCGCTGATAGCAAGGCCATGTCCAGTATTCGTAGAATTATCCGGAACGAAGATAATAGCCACCCGCTTAGTGACCAGAAAATTGCAGAACTTTTAGCGGGTGAAGGCATAGCAATCGCGCGAAGGACCATTGCCAAATATCGTGGCGTCATGGGAATCGCAAGCAAAAAATTGCGTAAGAACGGTGGTGTGTAGGATGACGAAAGTGGAGTTGGGATGGGGCTCCAAAAAAATATGGCGAAAATTAATGATCTCGCTGATATATGGTTTTTGCCTAAGTATTGCTCTTAACTTATTTTGGATGCCTGGGCACATATCTGCGAGTGGTGTCACTGGTGTGGCTCAAGTCATTGCTATTATTTTTCGCCGCTACCTCAACTTTTCTATTGGTGGCCTTGCAGTAACGGACGTCATGAACACTGCAAACCTGATTTTTATCATTAACGTGCCGCTAATCTGGATTTCATGGCGTGACATTGGTCGCGAGTTTACGGTTTTTACTTTGATTACCGTTGTTAGTTCGTCGGTCTTGATTAATCTCACTAGTGGGCTGACCCCTCTAGTTCGGGATCCAATGATTTGTGCAATTTTTGGTGCAGTCATTAACGGTGCGGGCATTGGCTTAGCTCTACGTAATGGTCTCTCAAGTGGTGGAACCGACATAGTAGGTATGGTGCTGCACAAATACTTTAATATTTCAGTTGGAACGGTCAGCATTGCCGTTAACGCGTGCGTGGTTATTGCAACTGGCTTTCTGGAGGGGTGGCCGCATGCATTGTACTCTATAATCGCTATTTTTATTTGTGGTAAGGCGATGGATTTGTTGTACACGCGGCAACAGCGGCTACAGGTAATGATTGTAACGAATCAGAGTAAAGCAAATGAAATTCTTACCGCTATTCACAAGGAGATGCGGCATGGAATTACAGTGTTTAAGGATACAGAAGGCGGGTATAAGCATGAGAGTAAGACGGTTTTGCTAACAATCATATCTCGAGCCGAATTCGCAGACCTCCAGGCTACCGTTAGGAGTAAGGATAGCCGGGCATTTATTTCTAGCACACGAGTTGTGGAAATGGCTGGAGCGTTTATTGAGCCTAGTGTTGACTGAGTTAAATTGGTGGTCCGAAACAAGTAATGAAGTTTGGTTCCAGTTGTAGGTTTGTCAGTTTGTTAAGCACCCTCATCTCAGGCTAATGGATGGGGGTGTTTTCGTCTGTAATGGTGGCTTACCGTTCCTGGTGGCCTGCTTAAACGCATCATACTGAGGGTTAATAGCTTGTGCACATATAGGTGTACACGTTTTTGCGGGCCTAGTACTTTTGGAATGGAAATACTTTCCAACACCAAAAATTCTAGACCCACGAAAACGATCAAGAAGCAAACAGATATAACCATTGGGGGGAAGATGACTATAAAGAGTTCTTGACACGTGTAAGCAATGACCTAATGACAAAGGTCCAGGAAAAACAAGATGCTCTTAATTGATAATTATTAGCTGATCTTCTCAATATTGACCTAATTTTTATTTGTTTTTAGCCAATAGGGTATACCCTAGTGGCCTTTTTTGATTCTGTGCTATACTAGGAATTACAAATGTTCATTAGGACTGTCCAAAAGGAGGGCTGAAAATGGCTAAAATTGGTTATGCTCGTGTGAGTTCCAAAGAGCAACATTTAGATCGACAGCTAGCGGCCTTAAAAGGCGTTGATAAATTATTTACGGATAAATTAAGTGGAGCTAACACCAAGCGACCTGAACTGCAAAAAATGCTGGCCTATATCCGTGAAGGCGATATTGTCCTGGTCACTGAATTAGATCGCTTAGGCAGAAACAACCATGATTTGACTAAGATCATGAACTCCATTCAAAATAAGGGTGCCACCCTAGATG
>NZ_OZ061607.1:0-55909 GCF_964065465.1 Liquorilactobacillus satsumensis | reverse complement strand
GAAGCGTTTCAATGACAACACGGTTCTGGAATAATAAAATAGTGGTGCTCATCAAGGTCCTTCTTTCTAATGGATTGTGTGGTAACACCATTAAAGACCTTGATGGGTTTTTCTGTCCATTTAAATGTTCAACTTAAATTTTACAGTCTGCCTTTTATCGGTGAAATTAAGATTAATTTTGCACTGATAATTAGTTCATTGAACTAAAAAAACGCCTAAAAAGGCGCTCTCTAAAACAATTAACGAACTAAATTATAACATCCCCCGCCCCGTCTTTAATTCAGAAAGAGCGCACACATTGCAACTGTCTCATCCGTAAGCACTATTTTTGAACACTTTACCCCAGGGGGGTATGTATTACATAACATATATCAAATAACACATAATACTTACAGTCCCAAGGGATACAGTAATAATTTATTTTAACTAGAAGTGATAATGCAAATAAAAACGTGCCCTTTTTAGAGGGGGGGTCGGACTGCGCTAAAAGGGGCCACGAATGTGCGCATAGCCAGCTACACGGCTTAAAATCAGCCTTTAAAGATCGGCCATGAGCCTATCAGGAAACCCAAGCCGAAGCGATCACGTATGTTGCCATGCAAAATATTGGCGTTGATACCAGCAACTACTCACTCGGTTACGTGGCCACCTGGGCCAAAGATAAAGCCGTGATCCATAATGCTTTAAGTGAGATCCAGCAAGTGAGCAACAAAGTGATTGAACTTAGCGATGGCTTAACCAAACAATTAGGCTTACAAGAAGCCCAAAAAGAGCCTGAGCATAATCTAAAAAAGCTATCAGCCCATGATCTTAATAAGTCCTATCAAGGCTTGCAACAACAAGTTCAGCAAGCGACTAATCCACAACAAAAGTTAGGACTAAAAAATAAGTTAAATGATGTACACCATGAAATCAGTAATCGAACGCAAAAACAACTGAAAGCATTTTCTGAACAAAACCCGGCAATTAAACAACCAGAACATAATGCAGCTAAAACATTGAAAAGATAGGGGGGTTAACACTATGAAAATTGTTCTTTTAGATGGATATGAACTAAACAAAGATTTAAATTGGAAAAGCTTGCAAGAATTAGGCGACTGCACTTTATATGATCGTACCCCAGTTAACGATAACGCTGAAATCATAAAACGAATTAAATATGCTGATATCGTCATTACACACAAAACACCCCTAGATCATGAAGTGATTAGCAAAACATCACGATTGAAGTATATCGGAATCATGGGAACCGGTTATGATGTCGTTGATATTGAGAGCGCACACCAGAACAAGGTTGTGGTGACTAACATTCCCACATATGCAAGTGACGCAGTGGCAAAATTTACTTTCTCGTTATTATTAGAAGTGACTAGCCAAGTTGGATTGCATAATCAGCTTGTTCATGAAAACCGATGGGCACAGGCTCCTGATTTTACTTTTTGGGAAAAACCGTTATTAGAATTAAAAGGGAAAACTTTAGGACTAATCGGTTATGGCCATATTGCGCAAAAAGTTGCTAAAATAGGACACGCTTTTTCTATGAAAGTTATTTTCTATAATCATCGTCCTAAAAAGGTTCCTGAATCATGGATTCAGCAGGTTTCATTTGATGAACTATTAAGGCAATCTGATGTGCTTAGTCTGCATGTGATCCAAACACCAGAAACAATTGATTTAATTAATAATGATACGATTGCCAAAATGAAAACTGGGGTTATTATATTGAATACGGCCCGAGGCAAATTGGCTAATGAAGCGGACATCAAGAATGCCTTGAATGAAGGCAAAATTTATGCCTACGCCACTGATGTTGTTAAAGAGGAGCCCATTGCTAGTGATAGCCCATTATTACAGGCCAAAAATTGTTATATTACCCCACATATTGCTTGGGCACCATATGAGACAAGAGAACGGTTGTTGCATATGACTGTTGATAATATAAAAGCATATTTATCAGGAGATCTGAAAAACGTTATCAATTAATGGCAAAGGTCTGTGAATTCTTTTGCCTACATTGAAGTAAAACTGTCTAAAATAAAGCAATTAGAAAAAACGGCTCTGTCAACCTTTAGCTGACAGGGGGATTTTCTTGATAAAAAAACTAATTTTCTTTTAATGAGTAAGCATGTTTGAGCATCAATGGTGCAAGTAATGTTGTCAGAATAATTGCTGTGATTATGGCTGAATAATATTCAGAGGACAGTAAGTGAGCACTATAGCCAATTTGTGCGATAATCAAAGCCATTTCACCGCGGGACACCATGCCGGCACCGACAATGTAAGAATCTTTCCAGGTAAAATGGGCCAATTTAGCTCCTAAACCAGCGCCAACTAATTTTGTCATGGTTGCTAAAATTGTTAGTAAAGCGATGAATAAAAAGTCATCAAGAAAGCCATCAAACGACATTGAAAGACCAATGCTAACGAAAAAAACAGGAATAAAGATGGCGTAGCCAATCGGTTCAATGTTTTGCTCAACCTCGTGCTTTACACTAGTTTGAGAAATTGCAATTCCTGCAAAAAAAGCGCCAACGACTGAACTGAGCCCAATTGAGTCCGCCACTAATGCCATACCTAAGCACAAAATAAGTGCCACAATTGTTGGCCCCCCTGGAATGAATAATCTCTTTCCAATTTGAGCTAAGAAAGGTGCCAGAAATTTAACCACGAAATAAATAGCGATAAAAAACACAATTTGGCTTGCAAAAGTGAACAACAAATTACTGCTATCTGCTGCACCTGCTTTTGTTCCTAGCAAACTGACCATTACACTTAAAATCACCACGGCCAAAACATCGTCGACTACAGCTGCACCAAGAATAGTTGCTCCCGCTTTTCCGTGCAGACCATCTAATTCCTTTAAAACTGCAACTGAAATTGAAACTGATGTTGCTGCAAAAATGACACCAATAAAAATACTTTCTGTTTGGTCTAGTTTAAAGGCAATGCTTAAGCCATAAACTACCAGAACTGGAATGATGACTCCTAGTGAGGCCACCAGAATACTTGGTCGCAAATATTTTTTTAATAATTTGAGGTCACTTTCCATTCCAGCACTGAACATCAAAATGATTACTCCAATTTCAGAAAATAGGTGGGTAAATTCATCACCCTTGATCCAACCAAAAATAGCTGGACCAACAATAATTCCAACTAGTAATTGTCCCACCACTGCAGGTAATCCGATTCTGACACTGTAATGACCAGCAATCGTGGTAGCAATTAAAATTAAACATAGTTCACCAATTGCTTGCATTAATTTTTTCCTTTCAACAAAAAATAAAAAGCCCAAACTTCAAGACTTTCTCACACCCCTGAGAAAGTAAAGTCCTTGAAGCTTGCGCCAACCGATTTGTCCTATTCATTTACTAGTTAAACATTACCATAGTTCCACCTAGCTGTCACATGCTTAGACTTTTTGTGTGGCTGGGGTTGATTAAATTGGTAGTTGAAATAAATGAAAAACAACTTATAGCATGGCATTAATCATTACACATTATTTGACTTATACAGAATATTTTTGTAATAATAGATTCAATTATTTTTTTTGCGTATATCGCATAACCGGTCATTTTAAATATGTTTGTTTTCAAAATGAAAGCAACGCTAAATGTAACTGAATTTAACTAAAGGAGGATGCATGACTAAAAAAGTTGAAGTAAAAAATTTAACCAAAATATTTGGGAAACGTAGTCCGCGCGTCAAAGAATTAATTACACAGGGCAAAACAAAAGCAGAAATTCTAGAACAAACAGGTGCTACTGTCGGGGTTAATCAAGCTAATTTCCATGTTAATCAGGGCGAAATTTTTGTAATTATGGGATTATCTGGTAGTGGTAAATCGACTCTGATTCGAATGATAAATCGGCTAATTGAACCAACTCAAGGAACGATTTCTATTGATGGGCAGGACCTAATGACACTCAATAAAAAAGAGTTACGCGAAGTGCGCCGACAAAAGATGAGTATGATCTTTCAAAACTTTGCGTTGTTTCCTAATCGCACTATTTTGGAAAATACTGCCTATGGTCTTGAAATTAAGGGTGTCGAAAAAAATGTTCGGGAACAAAAGGCCCATGAAGCGTTGGAGTTAGTCGGGTTACATGGCTACGATCATCAATTTCCACAACAGTTATCTGGTGGAATGCAACAACGAGTTGGTTTAGCTCGTGGCTTAGCTAATGATGCCGAAATTCTGCTCATGGATGAAGCTTTTTCTGCATTGGATCCATTAAATCGAAAAGACATGCAGGATGAATTGCTCGATTTACAAGAAAAAATGCATAAGACAATTATCTTTATTAGTCATGATTTGAATGAAGCCCTTAGAATTGGTGACCGAATTTTGATCATGAAGGATGGTGTGATCGTTCAAACCGGGACCCCTGAAGATATTTTGACCCATCCAGCCGATGATTACGTTAAACGATTCATTGAAGACGTGGACCGGACAAGAGTCTTAACCGTGGCCAATGTCATGATTCGTCCTAATACAATTAACATTGACAAGGATGGGCCCCGGCTGGCACTACGACGGATGCAAGAAAATGAAATTTCGTCCGTTTATGTGGTCGATAGTGCGCGTAAATTTGTTGGCTTTGCGGATGCCAAAGATGTTGTTGGCCTGATTAGAAAAGAGAGTCGTGATCTCAGATCGGTCGTTCAAACTAGTGTCCCGACCACTCATCCCGACGTGCCAGTTAACGACTTAATGGATAAACTATCAAGTACCCCAATTCCGTATGCTGTCCTTGATGACGATCACCATCTAGTCGGAATTATTGTGCGTGGTGCCGTGTTAGGTGCCATTGCCGGAAATGGAGTGGCACAAGAATGACAATTTTAATTAGCAAGTTACCATTGTCTGACTGGGTGAACTCATTTGTCACTTGGTTGACGCAATTTACAGGCTTTTTCAATGGGATTACAAGTTTTATTGGTGGAATTGTTAATGGCTTTCAGTGGGTATTTGATTTGTTACCCGTCTGGTTGTTCATTGTGATCGTTTTGGCGATTACTTGGTATGCAACTCGCCATGGTAAAAAATGGGGACTGTTACTTTTTGAACTAGCTGGGTTGCTATTAATTTGGAACTTAGACTATTGGCGTGATATGACACAAACTTTGACGCTGGTCCTTACCTCGAGTTTGATTGCATTAGTAATCGGGATTCCGTTAGGTATTTTAATGGCTAAAAGTCATACATTTGAAGCAATTATGAAACCTATTTTGGATTTAATGCAGACTATGCCAGCCTTTGTTTATTTGATTCCAGCAGTGGCATTCTTTGGGATTGGAATGGTTCCGGGTGTTATTTCATCAGTAATTTTCGCGATGCCACCAACAGTACGAATGACTAACTTAGGAATTCGTCAGGTACCGGTTGATTTAATTGAAGCAGCTGATTCATATGGATCCACTAGCTGGCAAAAATTAATTAAAGTGCAATTACCATTAGCAAAATCAACTCTAATGGCTGGGGTAAACCAGAGTATGATGCTGTCATTATCAATGGTGGTTATTGCATCAATGATTGGTGCATTAGGTCTAGGAACCCAGGTTTACTTCGCTGTGGGGCGTAATAATGCCGGTAATGGATTTACTGCTGGTCTGGCGATTGTTATTTTAGCCATTATTTTAGACCGCATTACACAAGCATTTAATCGTGCGAAACACTAGGAGGTAACTATGACACGTAAACTAAGAATTTTAGTAGTTGGATTGTCACTGTTGCTTCTGACGATCGGGTTATCCGCTTGCAGTAGTAAACCTGCTGCATATAACCCACATAAGAAGTTAGGTCCGCAGATTAACTATACGATTACAGGAATTGATGCGGGTGCTGGTGAAATGGGCGCTGCGCAAAAGGCACTGACTGCCTATGGCTTGAAAAGTAAAAATTGGCAGTTACAAACTAGCTCTACCGCCGCAATGACCAGTACATTGGATAAAGCAATCAAAAATCACCAAGCAATTGTAATTACTGGGTGGCAACCACACTGGATGTTCACCAAGTATCCAATAAAATTTTTGAAAGATCCGAAAAATGTTTTTGGTAAAACAGAGAATTTGCACACCATTGCTAGAACCGGTTTCAAACATGACAATCCTGGCGCTTATAAACTATTGTCACAGTTTCATTGGACTAAATCAGAAATGTCTGAAATTATGTTGAAGGCTAACGATGGGCAAGATCCTGCAAAAGCGGCGAAGAACTATATTAGCAAACATCCAAAACAGGTGGCAAAATGGTTGGCTGGGGTTCCTGAAGGTCATGGAAAAAAGGTCAAACTAACCTACGTTGCCTGGGATTCTGAGATTGCTTCGACTAACTTAGTCAAGCAATTATTAGACAGCAAGGGCTACGATACGACGATTCAGTCACTGGAAGCACAGCCGATGTGGGCTTCAATCGCGACTGGAGCGGCGGATGCGTCTGTTTCAGCTTGGTTACCAACAACACACGGATTGTATGCTAGACAGTACAAGGGTGAGTTTGTTGATGTGCGGGTGAATTTGAAGGGTGCCAAAACTGGTTTAGCCGTGCCAAAGTATATGAAAAATATTAATTCGATTGAAGATCTAAAAAATAAATAACAACAAAGTTGAAGCTTGAAATTTACTTCAGCTTTTTTATTTACTTTTAAAAAGTTACATTCTAGTGGCTGGAGTGGTACGCTAAACTTTATAATAGTTGAATTAAACAGAAAGAAGAGTGATTGTGATGTCAATTTATGATTATGACGTTACCTCGGAAGATGGTAAAAGCTATTCAATGGAAAAGGGGTCTACACTTTCTGGTGTTGAGAAATAATCAGCACTGAACGTTGGATTGAAGTCAATATTTGAGACAGGTTTTAAGAGACATTCAGAACCGCGTTTACCTTCCACAGCTCAAATAAATCATTAATCGCGATTAATAACTTATTTGAACCCTGGAAAGCATTAAATCAGGCGGCCATTTGGCTCGTAAGTGTTGCAATTTCAACTTGTAAGAAGCTGTCCAAGATCTATGATTTTTGATATACTTCTATGTAAAAAGCGAGTTTAAGCTATGAAAAATTATCCCAGCAATATTACTCGGCAACAATTTGAATTAATTCGACCAGCTTTAGAAAATTTTCGTAAGCGAACTAAGCCTCGAAAATATGACCTCTACGAGGTCTTCTGTGCGGTCCTATATGTCTTGAAAACCGGTTGCCAATGGCGTCAAGTCCCCGGTGATTTCCCAGAATGGCGGTCAGTTTACAACTATTACAAAATTTGGTCAACTAAAGCTGAGCCTACGGCTGATTCTTTATTGGAACAAGTTTTAAAAAAATTGTCATTGCTCGGCGAACTTACCAAGGACGTTCAGCTTTAACTTCCTTTATTATCGTTGACGCTCAGAGCGTCAAAAACACCGCTACTGCTGAAAACAAAGGTTACGACGCTGGTAAGAAAATCTCGGGGATTAAGCGCCATCTGGTAGTTGATATCAATGGCTTTCCGCAGGCCATTCACATGACGCGAGCGAACGTCTCTGATCGAGACGGGGCCAGTGCAATGATCGCTTTACATGCCATGCATTTACGCCAGGTTCAAAATGTCTTAGTTGATGGTGGTTATTCAGGCGTTAATTTTCAGCTCGATGTAGCCAGTAATTTAAACGCAACCGTGCAGGTTGCGAAGCGCAATGAGTTGCATCGATTCGAAGTCATGCCCCAACGTTGGGTAGTCGAACGATCTTTTAGTTGGCTAGAGAATTGTCGGCGACTTTGGAAAAATTGTGAGCGTCAATTAACCACCAGTCTGCAAATGGTCGTTTTAGCGTTTTTAGCACTATTACTTAAGAGATTTTAGACAGCTTCTTAGCGGTATGACACCCCTTCTCTGTGAAAAATAACTACTAGATTTCATCGAGATATTGCCTAGTTTAATTTAATTAAGCACTAAATTATATAATATTGGTTATAATGGAGGATTAGTTATTTGATACAGCTTGTAAAAGAAAAATTTGACGTTACTCGTTTGCGATTTGTTTTACTCGGCCTGCTTGTGGGTTTAATGAGTGGCACCGTTGTTAGCTTATTTCGCTATTGTATTGAGATAGGGCTGCACTATAGTCGATTGGTATATAGATACTTACGAATCGCGCCATTTGTTTGGTGGGAATGGGCATTGTTGATTGGCATCAACCTTGGTTTAGCTTTAATTGTGGCTCGACTTCTCAAGAGAGAACCTTATATCTCTGGTTCCGGAATTCCGCAAGTTGAAGGTCAATTGGCTGGCGAATTGGAAATGCACTGGTGGTCAATTCTTTGGCGAAAATTTATCGGTGGTATTCTGGCATTGGGACCTGGATTATTTCTCGGACGAGAAGGACCGTCGATTCAATTAGGTGCGTCAGTTGGTCAAGGTTTCGCTGCTGGGTTTAAGTTATCAGGAACTGATCGCCGACTGCTAATTGCATCAGGCGCCGCTGCTGGATTAGCAGCGGCGTTTAATGCTCCCATTGCTGGAACTCTATTTGTCTTAGAAGAGATTTACCATAATTTTTCACCGCTGGTTTGGTTAACAGCATTAGCCGGAGCAATTGGTTCAAATTTTATCTCGCTGAATGTTTTCGGACTTGTTCCCGTGTTACATTTAAATTATTCACGTAGTTTACCAGTATCAAATTATTGGCACTTAATTTTACTCGGCATTGTTTTGGGATTGTTTGGTTACTTATATCAACGGGTCTTGTTAGTTATGCCTCGGTGGTATCATCAACTGACACATTTGCCACGCCCAATACAAGGTATCGTACCATTTCTGCTGGTAATCTTAGTTGGTTACTTTTCGCCAAATTTACTTGGTGGTGGTAATGGATTAATTGTTGGATTTGGCCAGTATGTTCCACCTTTGTTTGTACTAATTGCAATTTTTATTATACGATTCGTCTTTTCAATGATTTCATATGGTTCCGGATTACCTGGCGGTATTTTTTTGCCGATTCTTTCTTTAGGTGCTGTGATTGGTGCGGTTTATGGCGTCTTAATGAATCAATTAGGATTATTATCGCATGTCTATATCATGAACCTAATCATTTTTTCCATGGCCGGTTACTTTGCTGGAATTGGAAAAGCTCCCTTCACAGCTATCTTGCTGGTAACAGAAATGGTTGGCAATTTAACACATTTAATGCCATTAGCAGTCATATCGTTAACTTCTTACCTTGTTGTTGATTTATTAGGCGGTGCACCAATCTATGAAGCATTGTTTAAGCAGATGACAATGCCTAAAACTGTTCAGCAACTTCATCGACCTGATCATTTGGAAATACCGGTTTTCTTTGGCAGTCCCTTAAACGGCAAAATGGTCCGAGACATGCCATGGCCTAAAGAAGCACTGCTCATTGGAATCCGGCGTGGTGAACAAGAAGTGATTCCACATGGTGACACCTTGATTCATGAAGGTGATACGTTAGTACTGTTAACTGATACAACCCAACGAACCCGAGTTAAACAACGGATTGATGCATTATTAGCAACTTTAGAAAAAAAACACCGAGACTAAGTTAATAGGCAAATTGGTCTATCATAATAATAAATATTAGATTAAGTGGGTCCGTTGCCAGACATAAACATATTGGGAAACTATATACAAATACGGCGAAGTACGAAAAACGCTGAAAAAGAATTAGTTGAACCTATTTTTGAAAAATACAAAGATAAATAATAAGCTGAAAATGCCTTGCTACCCAATTTTTCATAGTCATGCTATAACGAAAAAGAAAAAGGAAGTCCCACGTGAACAGGACTTCCCGTGTAGAGCCGTTAAAGGCGGTGGCAGATATTAAAACAACACTAGTTCGCCCCATAACCGGTCAAAGTTATGTGGGGCGGCTTTTTCATTTGTGGTGTTTGTCGATATAGCTGAGTAGCGCGATTAAAAACGTGCCAAACAGCAACATCAACGAGAGTGTCTGAAAGACGCTCATTGACTGTGAAGCCTTCCTGAAGATTATTCCATGTTCCCATGAGCCTCACCTCGCAAGGGAAAAGACAATCATTGCCATTAAAGCTTCTTGCTTAATCTATTATACAGGGAAATGGGGATAGAATAGTTTCTATGCATAATCAGCTTTCTTTAATCTTCGAGCCATAAATAGCCAAGCTATTAACGAAAACAACGGGACTATAAATACCGTGATGTAACTCGTGTTTCCGTGATAAGTTAAAGATTCGATCCAAAAAAAATTAAGACAACTAGGATATTCACGAGAAACCTTGTTTCCAGATGAAAAAACATTTGATGGTAAATACAGGGAAACGATAAATTCAATTAATAATTCGCACTAAGCTTAAAGGCCAATAGGGTATACTTAGTTGCAACAAAAATGACCGTCTACTTTTTGGTAGGCGGTCATTTTTGTAGATGCAAAGCACGAATTCGCAGCTATACCGCTTTCTTCGCGACTTCCTTTGGTAACGTCAACGCCAACAGCAAGCCAATCAGGCCCACGCCAGCAAACACAGCGAAGGTAACAGCAAAACCGCCAGCATGACTTCGCAGCGTGGTTTGCATGCCATCCAACAACACTGTGGCGAACATGACACCGGCAGAACCGAATAACTGACGAGCCGTCGTTGTAACCGCAGTGCCGTCTGCCACGAGCTCATTCGGCAAAGCATTCGCGCCAGCCGTCACTGAAGGCATCATCACAAAGGCATTGCCGGCTTCAGTCGCCATCGCCAGCATAATTGTCCCAATCAGCGGTAAATGATGGGCAAAGACTGCTAACAGACCAAAGCCGCCAGTAATCAACAACATGCCAATCATGGCCACGACACGCGGTCCAAAGCGATCCAGTAGGCGCCCGCTAATTGGATTCAAAATACTCAGCAACACCGCAGCTGGCACTAAGGACAAGCCAGAAATCAACGGTGACAAACCAAGTAGCGTTTGAAAGTAAAGCGGCATCAGGATAGTGGTGACAATCAAACCGACGTATGAAATTCCGGTCAGAAACACCGCTTTAGTAAACATACCAGTGGCAAAGACTCGCATTTGCAACATTGGTGGTTGGCGATTCAATTGCCGAACAACGAAAATACCAGCTGCCAGAACGCCTAAAATCAACAAACCAACCACGCCAACAGTTAAGCCTTTTTTCGACAAAGCACCCAAGGCATAAAGTAGAGTTGGAAAACTTGCGGATAAAAGGAAGGACACCCAGTCCAGTTGCGTCGGTTGCAATGGCATGACAGACGCAATGGTCACCGTTGAAACGGCCAGCACAAGCAGCGAAACGACCAAGAAGAACAAGAATAAAGCCTGCCAAGGGAACCATGTCAGCAAAACACCGGAAATAATCGGACCGACTGCCAAGGCTGAGCCCATGACCAATCCCGCCGTGCCCATCACCCGACCACGCCCACTATGCGGCGTAATCGTCAGCAACACGGTCTGGAAACTCGGGAAAATGATCCCGACCGCAATCGCTTCAAGCAACCGGCCAATCATGAGCACGGTAAAACTCGGTGCCCAGATACATAAGCCTGTCCCAATGGCAAAAATGAGTTCAATCGCTTGGAAAAGCCGTTGGAAAGTAACATTATGCAACAGCCATGGGCTAACCGGAATCATCAAGGTCATCACCAACATAAAGCCGGTTGTCAGCCAAGCAACTGTATCCGCTCCTAAACCAAAAGCTTTCATAAAAGCAGGATAAGCGGTGCTTAAAGAAGACTGAGAAATTGACATCGAAAAGGTACCTGTCAGTAACGTGGCGACAAAAGCCCCGCGATGTTTGATCGTTGGAGAGTGCATATTAAAATCATCTTTTTCTATATTAATATTGTGGGACGTTTACATTTTCATTCCCATTTTTTCATAAGACTGCATACCGCCCATCCAAATCTCAGATGGTTTGACGCCACGTTCTTTAGCCAAGGCCATCATTAACGTATTCATATCCATCAATTTATATTCTTGCTTTGGCTTGGCTGGATCGAATGTTTCAATCTGTGCCATCATACCGCCATCTTCGTGCTCAATGATATGGCAGTGATACATATAAACCCCTGGCAAATCAAAGCGAACCAGCAGCCGAACCGTTTCACCAGGATTCACGCCAACGGTATCTTTGAAACCATGTTCATTTGGATACGGCGCATGCCCATTCCGCGACAAGACTAAGAATTGGGTTCCATGCACATGGAATGGATGAACCATTCCAGGCGCATCATTGCTATTGGTAACATCCCAGTACTGGGCTTTGCCAATTGGTTGAGTGGCATCAATCCGCTGCATGGCAAACTTTTTACCATCAATCGCAACACCTTCGTCCATCCCCTGCATCACAACGTGGCGAACTGGCAAAGCCGGGTCAACCACTGGTGCCTTCACATCGAACAACTTATCAGGCAAGGTAGTCTGATCCGGTTTGAACGCATGAATGCGGAACTTTAGCAATGGCACATCATCCGTATATAAGGTGACCTCGTCGCTTTCATGGTATTGGCCAAAATCAACAATCACTTCGGCACGCTCAGCACAAGTCAGCATCAAATGGGTAAATTTGACCGGCTCCGGTAACAGTGAGCCATCCCCGCCAATTTGCGTAAATGGCAGGTCATCGGAAAAATGCAACCGCCATTCACGGCGATTAGCACCATCCAGAAAACGCAACCGGACCTTTTGCGTGGTGACATCAAAATAGGGATTGATTGTACCGTTAATCATTGCAGTTGGCCCAGCAACACCGTCAGGATCATAATCAGCCCGGTAGTCCCACTGGTTGTTCTCATGAAAACGCCGGTCTTGCAAAATGACCGGAATATCGTCAACGCCATAGTTCCTTGGCAATGGCAGGCTGGCTTCATGGTCGTCTTTGACAATCACCATGGCAGCCAAACCATGCCAAACCTGCTCGGCTGTGGATGGGCACGGATGCGCGTGCAGCCACAAAGTCGTCGCCGGTTGTTCCAATGTGAAGTCGATATGCTTACTTTCACCCGGATAAACAGGCGCATGGCATCCGCCATCAACATAAGGGCCACTGACATTAGCCCCATGCCAATGAAAAGTGGTCAACTCAGGCAGGGTGTTTTTCAGTGTCACATGCGTATGCTGACCACGGCGATACACAATCGTCTGACCTAACAGACTGGTATTATAGCCCCACGTCTTGGTCTTCGCCCCAGGTAACAGTTGCGTTTCCCCAGCCTCTGCTGTCACCGTGTAATAAACGTCGGTCGCCGTCTCTTTATCCGGTTTCAACAACGGCGGCACATTTAAGGGCTTCTCAGGCGCATCACTGACCTCAAGCGGCATGTACCCGCCATCGTGGAGATCAAACGCTGGCTCATCAAAGAAATAGTCCGTATAGGTTTTCATCGTGATTTCCCCCTCTGACAAGAATTTTAACACTTTTTAGGGTTGCCATAAACATAATTTAGAATTAATCTAAAGTAGTATCGAAAAATGGTATAGGTCTTATCCATACACTTGAGGAGGATTTTCATGCAACAAATGTCGAAAACAATGGGCTGGCTCATGCTGGCGTTAAATGTGGTGCTGCTGATTCTAATTGGTACCAGGCACAATATGGCAGCGATGTGGTTAATGGGTCTGATTATGACTTTGGACGCTGTGACAGGGTTAGTTGCCGCTTATCGGCCCCAGTCAAGTCAACAACACGCCCACCAGCACTAGTTTGTTAAGAAGTTGCTGCAAGACCTTTCAAGGAGTCATTGATCGGCGTTATATGTTGGCATATACATATGTTGAATATATCATGTGTCTGTACTTAGATGAACAGTCACATGAAAGAGGGTCGTTTAATGCAGCAACTGTCAATGACGCAGAAACAAACCATGACGTCAGCCTTACGGGTTGAATATTTTTCAACGGCATGGATGGCATTTGAGTGGTAGATTGCAAATTTAATCCGAATTTTTGGACAAATTTGTCAGCATAACCTGATACGGTGTTTGCCAGTTGAGTATTTTAAGCGGTCGCTGGTTAATTTGGAGTAACGTCGTCGTTAAATCTTGAGCACTAATGTGCTCAAAACGAGTCCCTTTAGGATACAAATAACGTAAATTCCGATTGAAGCGTTCATTACTACCACGTTCAGCTGGCGTATAAGCATGGCAGTAATAGGTCTTAATACCATATTGTGATTCAAGTGATACTAGCCCACTAAACTCAGTGCCACGGTCCACAGTAAAGCTGTGCACCGGACCATTAAAAGTGGTTAGGAACTTAGTTAGTGCTTCATTAACAGTCGCTGTCGTCCGATCTTTTAACCGGTATGCCCAAAGGAACCGTGATTTTCGATCGATTAAAGTTAATAAAACTGCCTTACTATGCCCACGAGGACCAACGACTGTATCTAGTTCAAAATCGCCGATGCGCTTACGTTGATTAATCATCATGGGACGCTGTTCAATTGATCGCCCCAAAGATTGATTATATTTGGATCGTTGGTCAACGTTACGCCGTTGGCGTACGCCATGTTCAGGTGGATCATTCAAGGAGAAACCAATTCTCCCCTGATTTAGCCAATTATAAATAGATTTAGTAGCTAGTTTAAATTCGTGAGCAATCATTCCTGATGACCAGCTTAGACGTAAATGGTTGAGAATTTTTTGCTTTAACTCATCGCTCAGCTTAGTTTTCCGACCACATCGTGATCGCTTGTATTCGGCATCTGTTTGTGCTAATTCAGCCTGATAAGGTTGACATCGAGATAATTCATAAGAAATTGTTGACGGTGATCGGTTCAGCCGAACGCCCATTTGGATATTGGACAGCCCTAGTTCACAAAAGGTTTCGATTTTAATTCGTTCGGAATAGGTTATACTAGACAAAAGATCAGCTCCTAAAAGATGGGTTTGTGGTAAACACCATTTTAAAGGAAGCTGATCTTTTTTGTCCGAACAGCGTTCGGATTAATTTTACAATCTACCAAACGGGATTGTATTTTTATTTAGTAATTAGTTTAATCACTATTATTTGGTTATTTATATCTTTAACAACACCTAAACCGAAAAATATTATAGTTGCTGCACAGAGAAGTCAACTTTCGGTTCAGTATAAAGCTAGACCGGAAACAATACAACCAGGTACGATTTTAACAGAATATGTTAACCTTCATGCCTCCGCCAACTATTTTTCTGTGCAGATTCATGATAAGTCAATGGTGAAAGTATCATTGCAAAATCTTAAAACCCACCAAAAATTTATCTTTGATGATACAGGATCAGTATACAAATTGAGACATCAACTTTCTACTGGATGTTATCAGCTCAAAGTTAGCAACAGCAGTAGCAAGCCACAAGTTATTGATATTGTGCATACGTACCATTACTATTTAAATAAGTATCCACTAGTTGTTAATGGAAAAGCAAGTAAAACAGCTTCTTTTATTTTTACAGCCATGAAAAAAAATAACTTTGTACGGTAAAAATTTAGTCTGTTTATAGTCTGCTTAGGAAAAGGTAATCAGGGTAGTTGAGCAAGTCATTCGAACCGAATACCGTGCTTTTTACAAATGGTAATTTAGATGATTTTTCACTAGTTAGACAATAACAGGGTTATGCAACCGTGATATATTATGATCCAGATTTAAAACCCTGTAAGGTTGAAATGATTGGACAATGGCAAGAAAAACCATCAATGATTTTTAGTACCCAAGAGCATCAACAAGATTTAGTTTATTTGTCTAGTCAACTTAGCTTAGTTCAGCTAGAAAAGGCACCACATACCGTATCTTAAAGCATGACAAAACTAAATAAATTTTTCTTGGTGAATGTAAAACTGATCTTATTATTAAGACTAGTTAGATTGAGAAAATTTAAAAACAATTAAAAGAGCAACAAGATATGGACGATCAGTACGAAAAACAAATATAGGATGTTATCAACCATTAAACTACAAACCGGTTAGCCTAAAGACAACTTTAATGCTGCATTATTAACGCACTAGGTGAAGATTACAAGCAACAAAAATAAAATACAAAGTAGGAAATAACGAAAAAGCGACGGCAACATCAGATTTAACTGATCGGAAATTGGGCAGTTCTAATTCACAAAAGGATGCGATTTTAATTCTTTTAGAATGGTTATACTAGAAAAAATACCAGCCCTTAAAGAATGTGTTTGTGGTAAGCACATTCTTTAAGGGCTGGTATTTTTTCTAAAAGCGTTCAGATTAATTTTACAATCTACCTTGGGAGCTTGAAGAAAATAAAGCACTCGTGTCATTGGCCAAAAAGATTTATGGACATGTTGATGTAATCTTTTTAAATGCTGGCATTATGCCCATCGCTCCTCTATCAGCTTTAAAAATTAATGAGTGGAATAACATGATTGATATTAACATTAAGGGAGTTTTAAATGGTATTGCTGCTGTTCTGCCAGAATTTATAGCTCAGAAGTCAGGACATATTATTGCTACATCATCTGTTGCCGGTTTAAAAGCTTATCCAGGCGGTGCCGTTTATGGCGCAACCAAGTGGGCAGTTCGTGATTTAATGGAAGTTCTGCGTATGGAATCAGCGCAAGAAAAAACGAATATTAGGACCGCTACATTATATCCGGCAGCTATCAATACTGAATTGTTGGGGGCTATTACTGATAAACAATCAGCTCAAGATTTTGATTCGATTTATGAACAATATGGTATCACACCAGATCGAGTTGCATCAGTTGTTGCTTTTGCGATTGATCAACCAAACGATGTCAATGTTAATGAATTTACTGTTGGGCCAACAACACAACCTTGGTGATCAAGTAAAAAAACAAAGATAAGAATGAAGAAGGCAATCAAATGCGAAAAGTAGTTTTTGCTGTACTTTGTTCTTTTCTTTTTATTCTAGTAGTAGTTATCGACATCAATCAAGGTTACACGCATTTTCGAGATTCAAATGATATTCGTTCTGCTACTAAAAGGAAAGGGACGACGTCATCAGCTAGTAGTCAAAAGAAACCTTTAATTATTTATTTTTCACGTTCCGGAACTAATTATCCAAATGTTCATCTCAAAATCGGACATACAAAACAACTGGCGATGTTTATTTCAGATAAGACTCATGGAGACCAATATGAGATTGTTCCTGCCAAACCATATCCCAAAAATTATCAGAGAACTGTTGATCAGGCACAAAGAGAACAGCAAAATAATTTGAGACCATCAATAAAAGGAAAGCTTCATGATGTTTCTAAATATCGAACAATCTTTATTGGTTATCCTATTTGGTGGAATGAGCCCCCTATGATTGTTAGAACTTTTATGGATCATGAGAATTTAAACGGTAAGACTATTATTCCGTTTTCAACAAATGAAGGATCGGGATGGGGTGATTCATTACAAATTATAAAAAGATATTATCCACAATCTCATTTTTTAAAAGGCTTTTCTGTCACGGGATCAGCAGTGGATAATGATCATAGTCGTGTGAATAGATGGTTAGCTAAACTCGGTTATTAAATTGAATAGGGAGTTGACAGTTTGTTAAAAAGATACCCTTTGGCATTATATACTCTTTGGTTCACAGCGATGGTAATATTTCCACTACCTTTAATTCTGTTGATTAACCATACAATGCTTACTTCTAGCATCAATCAATTGTTTTTGATTGACATCGGGGTAATTGCCTATTCTTGGTGGCTTTTTGAAGTTTATTTATCGCTGAGACCTAGATGGCTGGATCAATTAATTGGACTTCCTGCATTATATTTTGTGCATAGTTTTCTTGGCATTGGAGCTCTGTTACTCGGATTTATTCACTGGCATTATTTATTATCTATGGATCAATGGATTACTTTGTCAGGTGAGGCAGCTTGGTATATGGCCTTTGGGGTTGCCCTTTATTCAATCTTCTTTATGTCCGGTTGGATTGTAGATCATTTTAAGATAGCAAATGATATAAAAAGAAAATTACAAGTTTTTTAAAACATGAATTGTCTCTTTGGATCCATCGTTTAAACCTTTTGGCGATTGTATTAATTCGGTTGCATGTTCATCTTATTGGTAGGATTAATATCCATACTTCATTTATGTTGTTATTTGACACGTATACATTTGTGATTATTAGTAGTTATTTGTGGCATCACGTAATTTGTAATAGAAATACGTCTTTAGGATATGTGTTTGATACCGTAAGCATTAGTCCAACAGTAATACAAGTACAAATCAAACTGACAAACAATGATGTAATATATCAAGCCGGTGATTACTTCTTTTTATCTTTTGAAGGTGTTAATGGTATCTCCAGTGAGCCGCATCCATTCTCTGTTACCAATATTCCCAATATAGATCATCCAATTGTTTTTACGATTCGTAAACTAGGGGACTTTACACAGAGCTTAAGTACTCTAAAAAGAGGGGATAAAGTATTGTTGGAAGGGCCTTTTGGACAATTTTCATCAATCATTGAACAAGATAAAAGTCAAGCACCGCTTATCATGATTGGTATGGGCACTGGTATTGCACCATTATTGGGATTGGCACAGCAATATATTAAAAGACGAAAAATTAGAGTCATTTGGACAACTAAAAACAATTTTGAACAGTATATTGATTATCAGTCTTGAAATGTCAAATTAAGTTAGAAATAACATAACTGTTTATCTGTGATATTTTCCATGAATACCTCAATTGGTGTTTTATAATTTAATGATTTTCTTGGAATATGATTACGCCGGCTACTGACTTGTTGAACTAAAGCATTTGGTAAATTGCGAAAATCCATGCTCGCCTTAGTTATCAGTTTTCTCGTTGCCCTCACTGTGGTTTTGCATCGCTGATTAAAAATGGTACTACTTTGACAAAACTCCGTTTGCCGACACTCAATGGCCCAATGAATTTATTGTATCTGCGAAAACAAAGTTATTTTTGTAAATCTTGTCAGACTACTTGTGGTGCCAACACTCCAATCGTTGAAAAGAATCATTCTCTTACCAGAGGTCTCAAATCTGCTGTTGTTAAATTAGCCAAACAATCACTCCCTGTTACGACGATTGCCAAACTAGTCGGGATCTCTCCTAGTTCAGTTACACGGATTTTATATCATGATTTTCAAAGGCCTCAGCGCCTAGCCAAACTTCCTGAACATCTTTGTTTTGACGAATTCAAATCAGTTGCCAGATCGTATTCATTTATTGCCATCGATGCCAAAAAACACAATTTGATCTCAATTCTTGATGACCGCTTGTCTAAAAATATTTGTGCTTACTTTGAAAATCGCTATTCTCTAGAGGAACGTTCAGCTGTCAAATCGGTTGTCATTGATTTAAATGCCAATTACCAGCTTTTCATCAGACGACTTTTCCCGCATGCTAAAATCATTATTGATCGCTTTCACATTGTTCAATTGGTAAATCGGGCTTTCGATCAGCTTAGGGTTACAATTTTAAAGCAACAAAGCGATAAGTATAGCCGGATTTACAAAGCTTTAAAAATCAATTGGCGTTTGTTTCATAAAGATACTGAAAAAATCAATCGTTCAAAAACACAATACTTCAGAGGGCTTAACGAATATATGACGCAACAGAACCTGATTGATTTAGGGCTTAGTACTAATTCAAAGCTTAAATACACCTATGAAACAGCTCACCAAATCCAAGAAGCAATTAAAAAACAAGATTCAAAAAAGCTCAGACAAGTTCTAACTAATTACCAAAAACAACAATCTCCAATGGATACTTCAATTACAACCCTAAAGAAAAATCTAAAATATGTTTCAAACAGCTGTGAATCATCACTTTCCAATGGACCTATCGAAGGAATCAATCGTAAAATCAAAGCACTTAAACGGATCTGTTACGGATTCAAAAACATGGATCATTTTTATGCCAGAATTCTTTTAATTGTAAAATAAAGAAGCCCCCTATTCAGAGGACTTCATGGCTTCACCAATACGATTTGACGGAGACCCCTTAAAAGCTAACTTTCATCTGTTTAGTGTTATATAGTGAACCTATCTCAACTTTTTTCTGGTTAACTCTATAAAAGAACGCGTAACTTTTACCTATGACTACACGGTATGTTGGTTGATTAAAACCATATTTTGTTGCTATATTTTCGGCTAGGTATGGATACCGTTTCAACGCTTCTGTACTTTTATAAATACTAGAAACAAACTCGCTGATTTTATCATCTGATAGTTCAAGTTTTTGTTGCCAATATGATATTGTAGCTTCTAATGATTTTTGAAATGATTCTGAATATCTTAGTTCATACATTATTTGCCCCAACCATATTTTCCAAACTTTTGTTTCATAGCTTCTTCATTAATCCATTTTCCTTTTTCAAAATCCTCAAAGCTTTTTTCAATCATTTCTCGATCACGTTTGATATTTATAGATTCAAGATCTAAAATCAATTTTTGACCATCTTGTTTGTACTCTATTTTATCTCCTTCGTTTAGGCCAAGATATTTAGGGAAAATGCTACCAGTGGAATTTCCAATTCTACGTATTGTTAGTTCAGGCATATTTATGCACCTCTTTTTTCTTTAAATTATAACATGTTATAACATTGCTGTAAAATGGTTAAAAACTAATAAGTGTGCGTTTGGAGTGTACCCTATTGTAACTATCTAGAAAGTGCATTATTATTAGTTACATATAAGTGACCCGGAGGTGCTCTGAAAATGACTAAAATTGGTTATGCGCGTGTTAGTACCCGAGATCAAAATCTAGCACGCCAACTTGAACAACTAAAAAGTGCTGGAGTGACCAAAATCTTCCAGGAAAAAATTTCTGGTAAAGATGCTGATCGTCCCCAGCTGCAAAAAATGCTGAACTATTTGCGTGATGATGATGAAGTAATTGTCGTTAGCTTGGATCGCTTAGGTCGTAACTCTAAAGATCTGACCGATATTATCGAAGCAATCCGCCGCCAAAACGCTACATTAAATGTTTTAAATTTACCAAGCTTTGCTGGCGTTGAGGATCCTAATCTACGAAACCTGATTACTAACATTATTGTTGAGCTTTACAAATATATTGCCCAGGAAGAACGCGAAACAATCCGCGAGCGCCAACGACAAGGAATTGAGATTGCTAAAAAACAAGGTAAGTATAAAGGAAAGGTCCGTGAGTATGGGCCCAATTCCCCTAATCGCCAAAAGCGTTATATTTACAAAGAAGCTTGTAAGCTGTTAGACCAAAAAAAAACCGGCAAAGCTGATCTCACGAAGAGACAGATTGCCAGAATGTTAGGGATTGCTCCCATTACTTTGTATCGGATTGAAAAGTATCATGCAGAGGAGGAAAGGTTATCCCTATAGTTCGTTTTCTTTGGTACACTTGATAAAAAAGTTAATGGAGTTGATTTTATTGAATAATGATCACGTAAGTATACCCTTCTTTTAGAGCTTCAACTTTGCGTTCATCTAATTAATGGTCTTGTTTTTAAAAACCATGATTCATCATTTTCAAAAATCATAAATAGCGCTGAACTATCCAGCAAAACTTGATAACCATCATCAGATTTATCAACTTTAATATCTCTAGATTCAATTTTTAAATTATTGTTTGCTATTACACTTGAAATACAGTTTCTTATTTCTTCTGAAATCTGATCTTCAGAAGCACTATTAAGTGTCCTACTAATGCTTGAATGAACTACACCATACAGTAGACCCTTAACATGGGGGTTTCCGAAAATAGTACCTGAAAAAAGGGAGCATTTGTTGTCTTCTAATATGAAATACAAACTACATAAATGTAAATATATATAGTTCAAATATTGGCCAAGGACTATTAGGTTTATTACCTTAGGGGATTCCCTATCGTCAGTGAAGTCAATTGGTAAATTATATTTACCTCTTACATCAGTTGTGTATCTAAATTCATCACTTTTTGGACTTAGCTTATCAATAGACTCTATAATATCAAAAAGGGAGTGTCAAGAAGTTTGTGTAAATGGGAATCCCTTTCCCCTGTAAAATTAAACTATTAATCGAAAAGTGATTCTAACGTGTCTTTGACTTGACCAAAACCACGATGACTACGATTAAAGTATTTTTCGTTGTAGCTTATGACTTGAACTCCGATAAAATTGTCTAAAGATTTTTCGTTTGGAAACTGTTCTTTGGGTTTGGTCCTGCGTTTAATTCTTTTGTTCAGTGATTCTAAGATATTGGTTGAATAAATTGTTGGTCGAATAGCAGGAGGAAAGCTCAAGAAAGCTAAGAGTTCATTTTCAATGGATTTAAGTTGCTGGATCAGATTAGAATACAGTTTCTCCCAAGCACCATAAAAATCATTTAAGATCTTGTGTGCTGCAGTTACATCGGTCGCTGAATGCAATTCTTTAAAATCATTTAAGATTGCTTCACGATCTTTTAAACGCACATGCGAACCAATATTACGCATAACATGTACTAGGCATCTTTGGAATTTGGCTTTCGGGAAAGCGTGCAATAATGCTGGCTGCAGACCAACCATTCCATCTGCGATGATCAACTGGACTTGCTTTAATCCTCGTTGTTTAAGATCTTCTGCCATTTCTGACCAAACTCCTGCGTTTTCACTTGGAGCGATTCGATAATCAAGAACTTCTTTGATGCCGACAGGTGTAATACCTAAAGCAATATAGACTGCCTCTCTTTGAACTGAATCACGGCGTAGAGGTAGGTAAGTTGCATCTAAGAAAAGACAAACATAGTTTGCCTTAATAGCTCGTTGATGAAAAGCTTCAATCTGTTTTGTTACCTGAGCAGTGATATTAGAAACAGTAGTAGGTGAATAATAAGAGCCATACATTTTTTCAATCAAATCTGCAATTTCACGGGTCGTAACGCCCTTGGAATAAAGCTGAATGACTGTTGTTTCTAAAGCGTCCTGACGACGAGAATAGGCTGGAAGCAGGTGGTTATGAAAATGGCCCTTACGTCACGCGGCACAGCAATCTTCAACTTACCATATTCAGAGTCAATTAAGCGATAATACTGGCCATTGCGAGAATTGCCCGAATTAAAGCCGCAGCGGTCATAAGGATCATAACCAAGCAAAGCTGTTAGTTCAGCTTGCAAGATTCGATTAATAGCTGTTTCGAGTTGTTGACGAAAAAGTTCTTTAACATCGCCATTTGATAATAGAGTTTTGGTTAAATC
Source organism: Liquorilactobacillus satsumensis (assembly GCF_964065465.1). Classification (NCBI taxonomy): domain Bacteria; kingdom Bacillati; phylum Bacillota; class Bacilli; order Lactobacillales; family Lactobacillaceae; genus Liquorilactobacillus; species Liquorilactobacillus satsumensis. The sequence continues at coordinate 32,811 of NZ_OZ061607.1, read as the reverse complement.
TTTGGTAAACTGGTCCATGGGGAATCCCTCCGTTTTGGTTTGGTTTGACGATTTAATCATACGGGGAAGGGGTTCCCTTTTCAATAGGATTTTTATTCATTTACACAAACTATTTTATACTCTCCAATCTAACAAAAAATAACTACTACTCATTCTTATCATATAAAATTTTCTAAAGTCCATTTTATTATTAACGACACCAAAGTTTCCAGTCAACATAAATTATTTAGTTGAGATAAAATGCTAAATATAGAGCTAAAAACAAGCACTTCAGGAGGTTTACTATGTATCATCTTTTAAAACTAATTCGTGGCATTCTTTTATTACTACGAGATCTAACCCTTCAACGACCAGTAATTTCTATTGTCATTGCCTTATTATTAATTTTAATTGCCCTTTGGGGATTTTGGCGGCAAAAAAACCACTTTTAAAAATCAGTAATTAAGTTTCTTTACTAAAGATAACAGTTGTTCAACTTCACTGGCTGTTAAATGGCCAAAATAATTAGCAAAAATAGTCGTATCTCGCTTTGACAATTCTTGTAATAAAGAATTACCTTTGTTAGTAATTTCAAGTTGATAAGTTCGGTGATCTGTTGCTGTTTGCCGAGTAATCAACTCTTTATCGACCAACACTTTTAGCGTCCGGCTAACAGCCGCTGGCTTGATATTTAGAATTTGGGCTAATTTCTGTGAGCTTTCTCCATGATAGCGTTTAATATTGACCAAAAGTTGATATTGTGAAGCATAAATATGATAATTTTTCAGTTCCTCATTTAATAAATTATTAATCCTTCGTGCTGATTGATTAAGCGCATGCGTTAAGTCTTTTTGAATTGCTGCTTGCAAATACTCCAGCTCCTTTTTCAAAAAAATTTCCGACTGATAATAAATACTAATGGAATAGTGATCACACTCAACAAAGTTGATAAACTCATTAGAGTGATTGCCGGCGATGGGTCTTCATGTTGCTGCAGTGTAAATAACACAACAATTCCGGCAACTGGACAAGCCATCATCAAAACAACTGCCGCTTGAGCCATTCCGGTAATTCCTAAAAATGAGATAACCACTACTGTCAACAATGGATAAATCAAATTCCGTAAAAAAACTGCTGCTACCAACTCCCAACTCAAACGGCAATCTTTTAAAGTGATATTAGCAAAACTATTACCAATTACCAACATTGATAGTGGTGTATTAATTGCACTGATATCGTTAATCAATTGCTTTAAAATTCCTGGAAGTTGCAGTGAACTAGCAAAAATTAACCCACCTAGCAAAATTGCTATAATGTTAGGATTAAATATGACCCGAAAAAATTCTTGCTTGATTCCGATTTTACTTTCTTCTTTGTTAAATAAAGCAACTCCATGAGTCCAATTAAAAAGATTAAAAAAGACAATCGGTACTACTGCATAAAAAACACCCCGATCACCAAACAACGAACTGACTAGCGGAATTCCAATGAAACCAGCATTTGAATAGATGCTGCCAAATTTTGTAATTCGCTGCAACCGTGGATCCGTAACTGCATGAAAGATCAACTTTGAGCACAAAATCTGCAATGAATAGATAATCAGCATTGAACTGGCAATCAATAATAACTGATCTAAACGCTGAGCTGAATAGTGAATTTCAAAAGATTTGATAATTAAACAAGGTGAAACTAAATATAATAAAATATTAGTTAAATCATTAGCAGTTTGTTCATGAATAAATTTTATCTTGTTGGCCAATAAGCCTAATAACATTAAACAAAACATCAAAAAAATTTGATTAAACAACAGCCCTATATTCATGTGACCGTCTCCCACTTCCAAAAAATTAGTTAACTAGTTAACAGTTGTAATAGTGGGATTTTGAAAACAACTTGTCAAGACCGCATTAGATTCATTTCTCTTCTAATGCTCGAGTTGTTTGTGCAATTGATAATTGTGGGGGAATTAAAGTTGACTTTCCAGGGCGTTTTTCAATCATTCCTAACAGCAGTTCAACCATTGATTGGGCAATTTTTTTAAGCGGTTGCTGTACCGTGGTTAAGTGTTGTAATGAAATCTGATTAATAAAGACGCCATCAAAGCCAGTTACTCCAACGTCAGCGGGAATTTTAATACCCAAGTGTAAAAGTTGTTGTAAAGCTCCAATTGCAATCCGATCAGTGGCCGCAACAATCGCACTATTATCAGTTATAATTAATTGCTCGATTAGGTTGGCTGCTGTCTGTTCAGTATTATCGATCCGAAAAATAGTTGGCATTTTATTTAATTCCGTCATGGCTTGCAAATACCCTTCCTCACGCGAAATCGCAAAAGCCTCGTTCAAATCAAGTCCAAAATAAAGCAAGTTTTGATACCCACACTTTGCTAAATAGTGTGTCATTTGATAGGTGCCTTGGAAATTATCAATATCAACATATTTAATCGTTTGATCAAGCTGACCATAAGATACGATCGGATCAGATGACTTGGTTAATAATGGCAAGTCTTGTTGTCTTGCACCGCTGACAAAGGTTCCATCAACTTGACTAGAATGATCAGTCAAATCATGACTAATCTCCAATGTATAACCTTGTTCACGCAAATAATCTGCAATATATAACAATAGCTTGGCATAGTATGGATCGACTTGTTGAATATCTTCTAAAATTAGAAATTGAATAGCAAATTGGCGTTGCTGTGATAAAGCTTGTCCAACTCGACTAGGCTTATAACCTAACTTGCTAATAGCTTGCTGAACAGCTTGTCTGACTTCATCTGAAACCTGTTCGGGATAATGCAACACTCTTGAGACCGTCATCGTTGAAACATGTGATTCTTTGGCAACATCAGCTAATGTTATCATGAACCTCACCTCCAAAATTATTTTACTATACTCTGTTAGCCGAAAAATCTTGTTAGCGCTAACAGAGTTTTAAGCGTTTTCGAAATAAAATTAGCGTGCTACAATTAATTTGTGAAATCGATTTCAACTATTTATTTTAGGAGTGTCTACAATGGAAAACAAAAATAAAACTACTTTGCCTAATTTGCCATTATCCACCATTTGGATGTTAAGTTTTGGTTTTCTCGGAGTTCAAATGGCGTTTTCTTTACAAAGTTCTCAAATGGGAAGAATTTTTCAAACTCTTGGAGCAGACCCAACCAAGCTTGGCTTCTTCTTTATTTTACCCCCATTAGCAGGAATGGTTGTCCAACCAATCGTTGGCTATTTATCTGATCGAACATGGAGTAAACGCTTTGGACGGCGAATGCCTTACTTGCTAGTTGGCGCTTTAGTCTCAGTTATTGTAATGTTTTTATTACCAAATTCAGGCAGTTTCGGCTTCAAAACTTCAACTGCCTTATGGTTTGGCGCAATTGCTATTTTATTTATGGATTTGAGTTCAAATGTTGCTATGCAGCCATTTAAGATGGTTGTTGGTGATATGGTCAACGAAAAGCAAAAATCATATGCTTATTCAATTCAAAGCTTTTTGTCCAATACCGGTTCTGTTTTAGCAACAATTTTTCCTTACCTTTTGACAGCTATCGGTGTGGCTAATACAGCAGCTGCAGGTCAAGTTCCTGATTCTGTTCGAATTTCATTTTATGTAGGAGCAGTAATTCTGGTTATTTTTTCTTTAATTTCAGTTTTTTCAGTCCATGAATATGATAATGATACTTACAAGAAATATCATGGTGTAGCTTTAAATGAAGACAACGCTAACGAAAAAAGCAAAAGTATGCTGCAGTTATTAAAAGAAGCACCAAAAACTTTTTGGAGTGTTACTTTAACTCAATTTTTCTGCTGGATGGCTTTCCAGTATCTTTGGACTTATGGTGCTGGCGACGTTGCGGCAACAGTCTATCATGCTGCTGATCCAACCAGTTCTGGTTATCAAGCTGGTGCTAATTGGTTTGGAATCTTATCAGCCGTTTATGCAGTTGCTGCTGTTATCTGGTCACTGGTTTTATCAAAAATTCCGGCTGGTAAAAATAAACTTGGCTACACCTTATCATTATTTTTAGGTGCAATCGGCTTTATTTCAGTTTTCTTCATTCATTCACAATTTGGCTTGTTATTCTCATTTATCCTGATTGGTATCTCATGGGCTGGCATGATGGCTTATCCTTTCATTATGGTTACCAACGCACTTGATGGTTATTCACATATGGGAACTTACCTTGGTCTATTCAATGGTTCAATTTGCTTACCACAAATTGTTGCTTCAGTCGCTTCGTTTGCAATTTTTCCAGCAGTTGGAAGTAAATTTCCTGCAATGATTTTAATCTCAGGAATTTTAATGTTAATTGGTAGTCTTTCAGTTTCATTAATTAAAGAAAAAATATAAGATAGAGAAAAAGGGAGCTGATTTAGATGACAAATACTCGTTGGTGGAAAGGTGAGATTGTCTATCAAGTTTATCCACGTTCATTTCAGGATACAAACAATGACGGAATTGGTGATCTACAAGGAGTCATTCAGCATTTAGATTATCTAAAATCACTGGGAGTTACCATGATTTGGCTTTCTCCTGTTTACCAATCACCGATGGTCGACATGGGATACGATATTTCCGATTATCAAGCAATTGATCCGCAATTTGGTACTATGGCTGACTTTGACCAACTGTTGGTCGAAGCCAAAAAAAGAGGAATCAAATTGATTATGGATTTAGTTGTCAACCATACCTCAGATCAACATACTTGGTTCAAACAAGCATTGGCCGATCCAAGCAGTCCTTATCGTAAATATTATATCTTCAAAAAAACTACCGATGGAAAAGTTCCGAATAATTGGCGCAGTATTTTTGGCGGTTCTACTTGGACAGAGGTCCCCAATGAGCCCGGAACTTATTATTTTCATACATTTGCTCCGCAACAACCGGAACTAAATTGGGAAAATCCTAAATTACGGCACGCAATTTATCAAATGATAAATTGGTGGCTCGATAAAGGAATTGCTGGTTACCGAATTGATGCGATTACTCACCTGAAAAAGGATCTTGATTGGGCTAGTCTACCACCAGACGGTGATGATGGTCTAGTTGCTGTAACTAAAAAGGGGCAAAACCGACCTGGTTTAAATAAGTTCCTTGATGAATTAAAGGCAGCTACTTTTGATAAATATAATGCCGTTACAGTAGGTGAAGCCTATGGTGTTCCGGCAGGTGATTTACCACAATTCATTGGTCCTGATGGCTATTTCTCGATGATTTTTGATTTCAGTTACCTTAATATTGATATTGCCAATGTTGACGAATGGTATCGTGGTAAGGCTGACTGGTCGATTAAAGAGTTGAAAGACACCATCTTTTCGGCCCAAAAATCAATTAAGCAAGCTGGTGGCTGGACGGCCAATGTCTTAGAAAACCATGACCAACCTCGCGTTCTATCAAAACTAATTCGCAACAAAGCTGAACAAACTCCTCAAGCTGCCAAAGCTTTAGCGGCCATGTACTATTTCTTACCAGGAGTTCCATTCATCTACCAAGGTCAAGAAATTGGCATGAAGAACTTTCAGCGAACTAAAATTTCTGAGTTTAATGATGTTTCATCAATTAACAATTATCAAATGGCTCTCAAAGCTGGCTTCCAGCCACAACAAGCACTAGAGCTTTTAAATGATCGTTCTCGTGATAATGCTCGGACACCAATGCAATGGGATAATACCAGCTTTGGTGGTTTCTCAAGGACTCAGCCTTGGTTAAGCATGGGAAATGATCGCCAAAAAATTAACGTAACAGATGAAAATTTAGATCCTACATCTGTACTGAACTTCTATCGAGCAATGGGAAAATTACGGCATAATCCGCACTATCGGTCAACCTTAATCGATGGCAAATTAATTGAACTCCCGGTTCCTGATGACGTCATCGCCTATCAACGCCAACTGGGAGAACAAATAATTAGTGTTTTCGTTAATTTGTCTGCCGAAAGTCAAAAAGTCTCCCTTCCTACCGGCTCACTTCTACTTAACAGTCAAACCAACTTAGTTCAAGATGCTACTAATTTAATTTTGCATCCTTATCAAGCGGTTGTTTTTGAAACGGATTAAAATTGTTTTCAAGCGGTAACTACAAAGTCAAACCTTTTAACTTTGTAGTTACCGCTTTTTTAGATTCCTTCTTATTTTTAAAAGGTAGATTGCAAATTTAATCCGAATTTTTGGACAAATTTGTCAGCATAACCTGATACGGTGTTTGCCAGTCGAGTATTTTAAGCGGTCGCTGGTTAATTTGGAGTAACGTCGTCGTTAAATCTTGAGCACTAATGTGCTCAAAACGAGTCCCTTTAGGATAAAAATAACGTAAATTCCGATTAAAGCGTTCATTACTACCACGTTCAGCTGGAGTATACGCCAACGGCAAGAATGTCAACCGCACATAACTAGCATCAGTGACTTGAAAATCGATTTCAGCACCCAAATTAGTGCTATACATCACGTCTCGATCCGCAATTTGCTTGACCGCCCAACGCCCCTGAAAGTATGCCGGCATCAAGGGTTGATTGGCCTGCGTTATTTGATAATCCACGTTTTTCCCTCCTATACCTCTTGTTTACTCAAACTCGATCATCCTATTTATTCTTCCGTTAACTTGTCATGAAACATGGTTAAAACGTGTTATTTAGTTGGCTTACTGTTCGTCAGCCGATGTGCGTCCTATGCCGACTTCCTGGGCTGGGTGCCAATTGCTGGAACGTAAGCCGACGTCGATTTGAGCTAACGCAGGCTTCAGTGGCACCGAGCACGTTTCGGTAAGCCGCTCGAATGGCTGATAAACAACCACCGAACTTAGCGCAATTTATCGTTGACTATTTTGATACTGGAACTTTAAACAAAGTGTTAGGTGCATTAGCACTTTGTCGGGAGATTAAATCTTACTACGCTGATTCAGAATTAGTGAGTTATCTCAATATCAATTTCAGTCTGACAGTCGATTGACACAATTACCGGTTATGAAAAGCAACGACAAAGCCATCAAATGTTAGGTACATCTTTGTCCGCCATTCGAACACTGTCCCGACTGGAAGGCGTTTCGGCCAATGCTCAGCGGTGAAATTCCACTTAGCAAGCGTCCTTGGCTTGGTTAGTGGAAGACCAGTATTTAAGACGTGGTCTTCGGCTTAAATCTGTGTCCACCGCGTTCCAGCAATTGGCAGAAATTCCTGGAAGTCGGTGTAGGACGCGCCAACTAAGCAATTTTACGCTAACTCGGACTTTTTCCAGCGGGCCTAAGCTGGCTGCTTTTGGATTTAAAAAATAGCACGTTTTAATCATAATCACTGTCAGCAATAATCAGCCCATCCGAAATTAATACTGTTATTTTGCAAAACTTGACGCCTATCAAGTTGCCATCAAGCTGAACTCACTATACTAGGGTCATCAAATCAAATAAGGAGTTGCAAATTATGAAATTCCAATTATTTCTCACTAAACATACGAATCAAATTACATTAGTTACGGGGATTCTGATTGTTCTTGGGATGCTCAGTAAATATCTCTTACAATTTACGCTCGGTTACCAAGTCATTTTAGCAGTTGCTTCAATTATTGCCGTCATTCCGATTGCGGTTCGTGCTTGGAGCGCACTTCGGAACAAAGTTTTCAGTATTGAACTGTTAGTTAGTATCGCAGTGATTGGGGCATTCATTATTGGTGAATTCAACGAATCCGCAATCGTTACTTTCCTCTTCTTGTTTGGCTCCTATCTCGAAAACAAGACCTTGCAGAAGACGCGGACCGCAATCAAAGGCTTGACTGACATGTCACCAACTACCGCAACTTTAGTTACTGATGATGGCACCGAAGAGGTCGACGTTGATGATGTGGACGAAGGTGACGTTGTCCTAGTTAAAACCGGGAGTCAGGTTCCCGTTGACGGGATTGTTGTTGAAGGTAACGGCTACCTTAACGAAGCCTCAATTACGGGTGAAGCACGCCAAATCAACAAGCAACTCAAGGACTCGGTTTACTCCGGAACAATGGTTGAAAATGGCTATCTGAAGATCAAAGCGACTCAGGTTGGCGACGACACGACTTTTGCAAAAATTATTGAATTGGTTGAAGAAGCTCAAGATACCAAGTCCAAAGCTGAAAAGTTCATCGACCGCTTTGCTCAATATTATACGCCTGCTGTCCTCGTTTTAGCAGTCCTAGTCTTCGCCTTCTCCCGTGACTTCCGCTTAGCAATCACTGTACTAGTTCTCGGTTGCCCAGGTGCCTTAGTTATCGGCGCCCCAGTGTCAAACGTTGCCGGAATTGGGAATGGCGCCAAGCGCGGTATCCTGATCAAGGGTGGTGAAGTCGTCGATACTTTTGCCAAAGTCGATACCCTGGTCTTCGATAAGACCGGTACTTTAACGGAAGGTAACACTGCCGTTACAACCATGCACACTTACACAAACAATGCGGATAATCAACTAGCTATCGCCGCCGCTATTGAGGGGGTTTCCGACCATCCGTTAGGCCAAGCAATCGCCAGTTATGCCGACCAGCAGTCAGCGGGGGTGCTCCCGTCCTAGATGACACTGAAACCGTTAAGGGCCAAGGAATCTGCGCACAAGTCGGTAAGCAAGAAGTTGTCATTGGTAATCAAAAGATGTTGACAGCTCATAATATCAAACTAAATCCTACCCAACTCAAAGATCTCAATGATTTACAAGCTGTTGGTCAATCAACCGTTATCATGGCAGTCGACGGACAAGTTCAACTCATCTTCGGTATTGCCGATACGATTCGTCCAGGCGTGAAGGATTCCCTCGCCGCATTAAAAGCCCAAGGAATCAAAAAGCTCATTATGCTAACTGGAGACAATGAACTCACCGCTCAAGCCGTTGCTAACGAATTGAACCTAGATGAAGTTCACGCCAACCTCTTGCCAGAAGAAAAAGTCGAATACGTTAAGAAACTAAAAGCAGCCGGTAACACGGTCGCCTTTATTGGAGATGGAATCAACGACAGTCCTTCAATCGCTAACGCCGATATCGGAATCGCAATGGGTAGTGGGACTGATGTTGCCATCGACACATCCGATGTCGTCTTGATGCAATCAAGCTTCCCCGCATTAGTACACGCCCACGGTCTCGCCAAGAAAACTGTCTCGAACACTCGTGAAAACATCTTCATCGCCATTGCCACCGTGGCCTTCCTACTGATTGGGCTAATCTTCGGTTATATCTACATGGCCAGTGGGATGTTTGTCCATGAAGCTAGTATCTTAGCCGTTATCTTCAACGCTATGCGGTTAATCAATTTCCAAACCAGGTTCGACAAGCACCAACCAACTAAAACCATTCAAGCAGCCACAGCTTAATCAAGTCTCCCCAACTTGGTTACAGGCCTAGCCACCAATAGCGGCCCACCAACTAGTCTTCCCAGCTAGTCGGGGGGCCGTTTTAGGACTGGTCACATCTGGACAAATAACTTTCTTATAAATACCCAGGGGGTATATTGTTTAATGAATAATAATTACTAAGGAGTCATTCAAAATGATTAAAGAAATACATGACCAAGATTTTGCCAAAGAAACAGATACTGGTATCGCCGTTATTGATTTTCGCGCAGACTGGTGCCCACCATGTCGCATGATGGACCCAATTCTTAAGTCCCTTTCTGAAGACCCAGCTTACAAGGATCAGGTCAACTTCGTTTCATTGAACATTGACCATGACCAAGCTACGGCCAGTCAATTCCAAGTTCAAGGAATTCCAACCTTCCTGATTAAGAAAGATGGCCAAGTCGTCAGTCACATGGTCGGAGCACGTCCTAAGCCTGATTTTGAAGCCGAACTCAAAAAAGCACTTGCCTAATTACGAAGGGGGCATCATGAATCATGGCAACTACTGAAGAATATGTCACTAGCAAGCAGATCAAGACCCGGCTGAAACGCTCGGCTGGTCAACTGGACGGCGTTTTACGTATGATGGACGAAAATCGTCCTTGCGAAGATGTCTTGGTTCAACTTTCAGCAGTGAAATCAAGTATCGACAAGGCCATGAAACTCGTCATCGCCCGTAATATTAATAATTGTGTAGATGCGATGACCACGGCTGATGTTCAGAATCTTGAACACTCCTTGGATCTACTGCTAAAAACCAAATAACGCAAAAAAGACGGTGTCGTCAATCTCGCGGTAAAGCGAACCCCCTGATCTGGAGTAAATCCAAACTCAGGGGGTTTATTTTATTCCGAAGAAAACAATTTTTTGCTCCAGATTTATCAATCATTCGTCTCGTGAATTCTCACAAATCTACAAATGTGTTCACACTATATTTGCAGGCCTGTCCTATAAAATGAATGATTCTGATCTCTTATAAACATTTTCTTAGCCGGAGTATTCTGTGCAGAAAATCAAAAATATCTACGCTTTCCAAGCCACCATTAAACCCGGCGAAAGAAGCCATAACTGCTCAGAGTAACTATCAAAGTCACAGATTAAACTTTTCTGGGAAACAATATCATGAAAAAAATTCATTTAAATCTTCCTAATCATAATACGGAAATTTTTTGTCAAAATATCGCTGAATGCTTCGATAATGTTGTTTATTAAAGATTTCTGGTAAATCCCCTTGAGCAAAATATTGCAACTTGCTTGTCTCAGGGCTAGTCACATTCTCATGCCCACCAATTAACCGCACAACAAATTCGATAACAACGGCCTGTGCAACATCACCATTTGGATATTCTTGGATGTGATTAGTAGTGACTCCAAGTAAAGAATTGACTTCAACAGAGAGACCAGTTTCCTCTAGGTATTCTCTTTTACATGCTTCTGGGGCTGTCTCGCCAAATTCAATTGCACCACCTGGGAGACCCCATGCATCAAAATCTGTTCGTCTTTGTAAGAGAATCTCATGTTTATCATTTTCTAATATACCACCCGAAAATGCTAAAATAATCGGTTGGTGTCCAACACTTTTTCTCAAAGACCTTATATAATCAGTTCCCATTGAAGTTGCCTACTTTCTATTTGCAATCATCTTTTTGTGAATTCTGTTAGGTGTACTGGAATCTTGTGGAGTTTTGGTTATACCGTCTTTTTAGTACCAGTTGACGCAGTTAAACATCGTATCTGTCAGGCAACTTATCGAGTCAATCTTTCCAATCGCCCTTTTTCCAGTCATCATGGTTCCAATCATCGTCGTCATCACTGTGGGACTGCTCAGCATCCTTGGGCGCTCGTTTTGCTCGTTTCAACAGCACCGCCGTTGAAACCACCGTTACGAACCCAGTCGCAATAATAAAGACAAATGTCCACATCACAATATCGCTAATCGCCATCTCGGGGCTCTCCCATTAATTTAATTGTCGTTAGTATAGCGCAGGCCCGTTGTAATAGCAAAAACGCCCTGGATAGTTTGCCCACACAGTCGCTATCCAGAGCGTTTAATTTTTCAGCGACAACGACCTAATCGTTGTCATCCTCATCTTCTTCCTCCAAACCAGTTCGAGCATCGTTACCAAGATAAGCTTGTAATTCCCGAATATTGCAATTGTTACTGCCACGATAAGCAACTAACCAAGCCGCCAGTGCCGGCCGGGTTTCTTTTTCAGCAAGCTTGATAGCCCGGTCAACGAATAGGTTTTCCGTATCAAAATCCTTGATTGTTGCAGCCACGAGTTCATCAGCAGATTGATACTTGAAAGCCCCATTTTCTTCCAACATGGAATACTTGGTTAATTCAGCCGTTGTGGAAGATGGCTTCTGGTTTTCATCTAGGAGTAATTCGCCTAATTCAGCAAACTGACGGACATTCTGATCTAACAAACGTTGATATGCTGTCCGCAATGCCAATGATTGTGGTCCTTTAACGTACCACTTCACTTGGGTCAACTTAACATAAGCAACCATTAAGTTAGATAAAATGTGATTCGTCATTGCGCCCGCTGTTGGGACATGGTGATCAATGTCACTCTGTTTTAATTCCGCTGCGTATTGTTCGTCGATCGTCAGTTCACTCATCGTTTATTCCTCCTACTTAACCTTGACGTTTTCAACTTCGTAACCAAGTCCGGTAACAACTTGTGCCAAATCATCGGCATTCGTCACTTCAGGATCAAAGTTAGCCTTGACCTTGCTGGCATTGAATAGCACCTTAACATTCTCAACGCCGTCATGGTTAGCAACGGCCTTTTCGATCTTGGTCATGCATGATGGGCAAGTCAACGTTCCTAATTGCATAATAATTTTCATAATCAATTACCTCCGTGTCGTTCATTTGATGGTTCCATCATAACCGGATTTGATTGATCAGAACTTGACGGCCGTCAAGAAATTCAAAAAAGTTTTACGCTACAATATAGTTATTAAAACAGTAGGAAATTTAAAACGTCAAACCCTATCTACCAAGCAAAATCTGTTATAGTTAGGGTGAATTTATTCAGGAGGTGGGCCTTATGGCAGAACATGAATGTGTGCAGTTAGTCCCAATTTTTAGCGAACTCGGTAGTGAACAATTAGACACCATCGAATCGATCGTTCGTCACCACCACTATCCAGCCGGCAGCACTTTATTTGGTGCTGACGATCCACTGGATTCACTGATGATTGTTGCCAATGGGCAGGTTAAAGTCTATCAGCTAGCTGCCAATGGTCGCGAGCAGTTACTATACCTATTACAAACTGGTGATATCGATGGCGAAGCTGCCTTATTTAAAAATCAACGGCGAACCTCATTCGGTGAAGCCTTAGTAACGACGGATGTTTGCAGTATTCGCCGTTCAGACTTTCAAGACTTGATGCAAAAATATCCCAGTATCAGCATCAACGTCTTAAACGTCTTTGGCAAACGTCTCAGTCAACTGGAACGTCAAACAACCAGCACGGCCACTGAATCCGTCGAAGCCCGTTTAGCGAACTATATCACTGAAACAGCGGCAGCGCTCAAAACCGACACGTTTAAACTACCATTAAAGAAAAAGGACCTGGCGACGTTCCTCGGCACCACCCCTGAAAGCATCAGCCGTAAGCTCGCCTTATTCGAGCGTCAAGGCCTAATTACGCAAAAGCCTGGCAAGGTCATCGAAATTAACGATGCCGACCAGCTATTATTAACTGAATAATGACTACTAATTAAATTATCCTTAATCCCCCGGATGACTAGCGAAATCACTGTTAGTCATCCGGGGGCTTTTACGTCAACCATCACGCTGCCTCATAAGGTGATTTACAGGCACTAACAGCTCCTGCATGCCGATAATTCAGAAGTAATCTTGACCTTTACATTAACATTCACAACCCATCAGCTACTAATTCAGGACTATTAAGATGGTAGATTTATGCTGCCAATATTTTTCTTGTTATTGTGCAGTGTATCTGCATTAAATAAGTTAAGAGAGTTCGATAACTCCAGTGTTAGTGTAAAATTTTACTCGGTAGGACGTTCGGCCTTAACAAATTAAAAGAAGACCGTTAATCTTCTAATTGAGTCACTACAAACAATTAGGAAAGAAGAACGGTCTCCATGTCACAAATTGTAGCAGTTATTTTGAATAGTTTAAAGGGCGAATTGTCAAACTAAGTGCAACGGTTTGTCAATTCGCCGTTTTACATTTAAATTACAAGTGCATACCCCCATCTTCATGCCGGTTTCGAGTTTGGTGTTGCCGTTGCTTTTTCGTCATTTCCCACTCAGTCTCTTTTAAGCCGCGTGCCTGTTTTTGTCGTTCGTAATCTTCATCACGAGCATATAGAACAGTCATGATCGCGTCACTAAAGGCCGTCTTTAAGTAATAGTCTGGACTAACTGGCTTGTAATTTAGCGGTTGATAATGCCCCATATTTGCTTTTCTGTACTGGTCGTCCTTGGCTTGTTGCTCTTTTAACTGCTTTTGGATTTTCTCGATTTGACTGTTCTTAATCGTCGGATCAGCTTTGCATTCGCCAAAAAAGAGTTGTTTAGTACCATCATGCTTTAAAACCCGTTGTAGGTGATGATTCTCTAACTGATCTAAGCTCAGCTGTCCCGATAAATAAGCTAGTCCTTGTTGATGTTCTTGGGGACTGAACACCTGTGGTGGATTTGCTTGCCACTGTTCAATTGTTTCAGCCTGACATGGCTTTAAAACAGGATCATAGTACATCACGGCTGTATAGGCTTGTTCCTGTTTAATCATTGGTAATTCATTAAAATTGCCGTTAGGAAAGGCTCTTCTTAAAACTTCCTGGTATTGGGTTTGAATAACTTGCTTAACAGCCATGATTGTTCGCAAATCTTTGACTGCGCGAGTAATCTTTTGCTGCTCGGTTGGTGAATACTTTTCTAGTAGAGCTTGATCAACGTGTTCTAGACTTTCTAAGCTATCATCATGAATCATCAGCGTATATTTAAGCTCGATTTTGACTTCCTTTTCTTGTTGCATTAATAACTTCCAGCCAACGTATGGCCGTTTGGTAAAGGTCAATAATTGTCGGGTCAATAAATCATCACGAATATTCATTAAACGTTCGTTTAATTCACTGCCTTTGAAAATCGTTTGTTCACTATTAGTTTCTTTAATCAATTCCCGTCGTTCAGCCGCGGTTGTCTGTTCAAAATCAAGCTCTGGATAAAGTTTTTTAGTCGTGCGATCAACTACTTTATTTAAGAGCTCATCTGCTTTTTTTAGTGAACTTTCTTGTTGGTTAATTGTCAATAATTGCTTAGTGACATCTTCACCAACAGCGTGCTTAATTAAGGTACTGTTTTTCCAATTAAATAGCATGCGCCGCTTATCATCTAAACTTTCCAAACTAATATAAGTTTTCAGTTCGTGGCTTAACTCTTTGACCACTTTTTTCTCGTTAAACGAGAAGTGTTTACTTAGGCTATCTAAGTGACCTCGATTAGCTACTTTTTCCTGCATATTTTTATAGCTAGCTTTGGACTTACGATAGTTCTTAACTTGTTGATTAAATGCCTTTCTTTCATGCCGTTTGCTATTGATTCCCTCGTGTTGCATTGGTGTGTCAGCTATTCCCTGTTCCACAAATGATTTTTCACTGATCCGATCAGGAATGTTTTTTTGCTCTAAAGCCTGATTTACACTTGCCGCCCAATTGTGCCGCCATTCAGTTATTTTTTCTTTTTTATCCCAATCAACCAACCAAATTTTTCGGTTTCTCACATTCCCTGCAGGGGTCTTAGTTTTATTACCATGACTATCTAAAATGTATTCTGTTTTTGTTTTCTGTCCCCAAGTACCATCGGGGTTAAATGGGCGATTGGTTAACATCACGTGTGCGTGTGGATTATCTGGGTGATCACGATGAATCGCTACATCGGCTACCATGCCTTGATCAACAAAGTTTTCTTGCACGTATTTAGTTAATAATGTTTTTTGTTCATCTACACTTAACTCAATTGGTAAAGCCACGTTAAACTCTTTTGCATACCGTGAGTTTGATTTACGGTCTTTCTTTTCAACTTCATTCCACAACTGCTCTCGATCACTCGCCCATTCAGGTGAATTTTTTGGCGTCAAAATAAAGCTTTCTGGCATGATCGATCGGGCATAAAAATAGTGGCGACCTTCCTTATCATCAAATAGCTTTTCACCACTTCGATAAGCAGCACTGGCAATGGCACTTCGTCCTTTACCGGCACTAATATTACTAAAACTCATATGAAAGATTGCCATATCAGTCACCTTCTCACTTTGGTTCTATGGGTTTAACTTTGTTGTCGCCATCGGCGACTTCTAATACAGGTTTTAATGGGTTTAGCACAACGTCATTTTTGATGACGTGTAAGTGCGCATTGACCTCGCATTGACCTCGTTTAACTCGAACAATGATTCCTTAATATCTATTATTATTTTACTATTTTTTTAGTGGGTATTCAACTAACCAGTTGTCATTAATTATTTTTAGTGATAATATTTAAGTGACTTTACTAAGCGATTTAGGAGGAAACTGTTATGTCATTAACCAAATTTCAAAAACAACAACAACAATTTGAAGAACTTAACCGAAAAATAAAGGCTGAAAAAGTTAAGATTGAACAGAACTTAGGTAAGCAAATTATTAAGCAAGCTAATTTAGACTATGCTAATTTATCTAATGCTGAAATAAAAGCCCTCGCTCAAAAAGTTTCTAACTTTCTAAAAAATAATCAAGCCTAAATTGGTGGTGTTTCAAATGACTAATCAATATGAAAAGTTGGTCAACCAGCAAGCACGTTTAAAGAAAAAAATAGAACAAGAGAATTTCAAACTTCGCCAATCAGAATATTATGAAAATGCTAAAAAAAGAAAAGAACGAACTAGATTATTAATTCAAAAAGGAGCACTCTTAGATAAATACTTTGAAATCGACAATCTTAATACTGATGAAACAGAACAATTTTTGAAAATTTTTTCTGACTATGTGAAAAACAAAAAGCCTGATAAGTTCAAAAAAGACAATCCTACAAACTAGGGCTGTATTTTTTGTTCTCTTTGTTTTTTTGTAAGCCTATTTCTGGATTCTTTTTAGCAAACTCTTTAAGTTGATTTTGAGTTCTATTACTGATTTCTTTTCTAATTAAATCTATTTCTTTTTGTTGCTTAGTATTTGCCTGATTCAGCTTAGTATACTCTTCATTCAATTGGGTATCATTTAATTTCTTTATTCGTTGTTCTTTAGAAACGGCTTCGTGGTCTTTTGAAGTAAATTGAACTCTTTCTTTTGAAATGCTTTTATCCTCTCGGACGTTTGATAAAAATTTAGCATACGTTCTCGTTCATTAGTTAATTTGTTTTTTGCATATTCAACTAGTCCTGGTACATCTTCGTTAACTTCATATTGGATATATTCATCACGATTTTTTCTTTCAATAACCAATATCGGTTCTTTTTTTAGAACCAAGCCATAATCAATCAACATCCTTCCTGTTCTACCATTACCGTCACTAAATGGGTGTATTCTTTCAAATTCAATATGTTTTTCCATTAAAGTAGTCAAAGTATCATCAAGGCTTTTATCAGTTTGAAATGCTTGATTAAGTTGATCACACCAGGCTTGTATTTTGTTAGATACCTCAAAGGGTTCTGCCGTTTTAAACTCCGCACCCTGAATATAGTTCGGCAGACTCTTATACTGTCCGCCGTCTGGTAGTATGTGATCGGTTAATAATCTGTGAAAATTACGCACTATTAACGGCAAAAAGGGTCTTTTGTCTGTTGCTTCTTTAAAAAGATAGTCAAAAGCTTGTCGGTGATTTTCTACCTCAAAAACCTCTTTTAAAGAATGCCCTTTTTCACTTGGAAGTTGGCCATACGCTAAAATTAATCTAGTATCATTTAAGGTTAGTGTATTTCCCTCAATTCCTGTCGAATGATACGCAAAACGAATTAGCACATCTTTTAAGTATTCTTCACTTTATGGACTATACATAATCTTCTACTCCCTTTTATTCTTGCTTTAAAGACCATTCAGCAAATTTTAGATTCGTCACATCCTTTTAATAGAATCAAATAAGAACGTCGCTACGCTACATTTTTTAGATTGTATAGTTACGCTGGCCAGCTTTGAAATTATTGAGTAACGAATCTTGAACCTCTTTGAGAACATTTGAATCTTTGATTGGTAAGACAACTTGTTGCATAGTCTTTTCTCCTTTTCTTGAAATATTAAAGCAGTTATGTTATTATTTTTGTAAGGAAAAAGTAAGGAGATGATATTGTGAGTGCAGGCAATGTAACTAAGGTTAGCTCGAAGATCACAAGTAAAAATCAGATTACAATTCCTAAAACAGTACGTGAACTGTTAAAAGTTCGGTCTACTGACACAATTGAATGGCAGATTGAACCAAATGGTAAAGTAATGATTGTTCGTAGTAAACCGGATCTATGGCAACTTGTTGATGAACAAGAAAAAAAGTTTGGAAATCTCAGTACAACAGAAGTTGATTGGGGTAAAGACGTAGAAAGTGAAGACTTTGATTAATGAAATTAAAACAAGGCGCTATTTTGTGGATTAATTTAGATCCGGCTAAAGGCACTGAAACTAAGAAAAAGCGACCGTGTTTAATTGTGAGCAACGATCACTATAATCGCTATTTTAATACGATCCTTGTTGTACCAATAAGTACATCTGATAAATATCGTACCCTGGAAAAGTATGTTAAATCACCGTTATTTATCGGGGTAGACAAGGAAGAAATTCACGGCACAGCATTATTGCAACATGTTCGTGCCATCGATCCAACAAAACGATCAGATGGCGAAGTTGTGGCCACTTTATCTCAGCAAGAAATTAGTTCAATTAGTACAAAGATCCAACAATTTTTCTGAAAAATAGACGTTATTTGTTAATGAAAGAAAAATAATAACACCCTATATATACATTATAGATATAGGGGTGCTATTTTAACAATGTTTTTAAGGGGTTATTTAATTACTTATAGACCCTCTTAAACTGCTTATTGGAAATTTATCTATCGCTCAACGCCCAAGTTACGTTAAATCCAAGATTTTCTAGGTTACGTTTAACGGTTTGCAAATAATGGAATAGTGTCCTTTTTATTATTTGCTTTCATAATTAAGAAAATAATTTCCCTTCTCAGTTGAACTAGTCGGTGCTAAATCCTTCTCTGTTAGTAAATTATTTATGGAATCAATAAAATCTGGTTCAATTTACGGTCGACGTAAAATAGACGTTGAATCAGTTTTTGGTGGATTGAAGGCTTGTTTAGGTTGGGGTTAATGGAACATCCATACGAAAAGTAGCGGTAGGAAGCCGAACACTCAGAATGTTTGTTATCTGAATATACGGTTTTCTACCGCTATTTTAAAATTCGTATTGGTTACGGACCTACTGATTCCTCAGAGGTTACCGACTTTTGCTAAGTCAATAATCTGCTGCTCAATTTGATCTCTGACCTTCCGAAAAACTACTATTCTATCCTGTTCGGATCCAGCTGCTAAAGCCGGGTCTGGAAGTGGCCAATGCTTTTTCTTGACCGTTGGTGGGGTGACTGGACAGCGATCACGAGCGTCTCCACATAAGGTGACAACTAGGTCACTGTGAAGCAAATAATCGGGATCAATTAACTTTGATGTTTGCTGGGAAATATCTATTCCTTTTTCAGCCATAACTTTAACAGCCAATGGATTCAAGCCATGCACCTCGACTCCCGCACTGGCAACGCGCCAATCATTGCCTAAAATTTTTTTAGCGAATCCTTCAGCCATTTGACTTCGACAAGCATTTCCAGTACATAGAAAATAAATTTGTGTCATCATTAATCCTCCATCTAAACTATTAGTGAACCAAAGCAGCTACTAAATCCATGTCTAAGTAACTGCTAAACTCGTTAATGGTTGGGTATTCACCGGTTTTTACCAACTGACCATCCACTAACGTAATTGGTAAAGCATTTATACCCTGACGTTTTAGTTCTTGGGCAACAATCGGATTTCGAACAAAGGCATCGGGGTTCTGGGCTAAATTACGACGAATGAACATGGCCTGCCCCTGTGCATTCACACTGACATACCGCTGAATGGCCGTTGTTTGAATCAATTCCTTATCAACGCTGGGACCACAAACACCGGTTGAACAACACATTGCTGGTTCAAAAAGCTCTATTTTTTTCATTCTATTCATCTCCAAAGTAATTGTGATTTATATTTTCTAACCAAAAATCGATAATGATAACCAGAGGCCACATAGGGTAATAAACAACACTGGGATCGTGGTTACAATTCCAATTTTAAAATAAGTCCCCCATTTAATTTTAACTCCCTTTTGAGCTAACACATGTAGCCAGACTAATGTAGCCAAAGAGCCAATTGGGGTAATCTTAGGTCCCAAATCTGAGCCGATTATGTTTGCGTACACTAACGTATGATGGATGAGCCCTGAAACGTCAGCGCCTTTGATTGATAGTGCATTAATCATGACGGTCGGCATGTTATTCATTAATGACGATAAAAGTGCTGCTAAGTAGCCCATGCCCATTGTGGCAGCAAACCGACCACCTTTTGCGATTTCGGTAATGACACCTGATAATAATGTTGTTAGACCAACGTTCTGAAGGCCGTAGACTACGACATACATACCGATTGAGAAAAAGACAATGTTCCAAGGAGCTCCTTTAATCGCTGCCATCGCATTAACATGGGAACTTCTTTGACCAACTATCAGAAAAATAGCCGCAATACTCAGTGCGATAAAGGAGACGGGGATTCCTAAGAAACCGCTACTAAAGTAACCAATCAATAGGAGGATTAAGACGACCCATGAAAACTTGAAAAGTCGCTGATCTTTTAGTGCAGAACTGGGTTCCGCAACCTGAGTGGCATCAAATTTTCGTGGCAATGCTTTTCGAAAGTAAAGATACAGGATACCAATACTACCTAACAGCGAAAATAGATCAGGAATCCACATTCTTAACGCATACGCTGAAAAGGAAATTCCAAAAAAGTCTGCAGAGACAATATTTACCAAGTTACTAACAATCATTGGTAAAGAAGTGGTATCGGCAATAAAGCCACTGGCAATAATAAAAGGGAAAACTTGCTTTTCATCAAAGTGTAAGGCACGAACCATTGCTAAAACAATGGGGGTAAGAATCAGAGCAGCCCCATCATTAGCAAAAAGGGCAGCAACGACGGCGCCTAAGGTGGTCACCAAAATAAACATGCGAATACCGTGACCGTTTGCCCAGCGAGCCATGTGTAAGGCGGCCCATTCAAAAAATCCGATTTGATCTAAAATGAGTGAAATCAGAATAATAGCCACGAAAGATAAGGTGGCATTCCAGACAATTCCGGTAACCGTTCCAACATCTTTAAAACTCACCACGCCAAACAATAATGCTAAAATTGCACCACCAACGGCTGTCCATCCAATTGATAATCCTCTAGGTTGCCAGATAACGAATAATAATGTGAGTAAGAAAATTCCAACGGCAAAAAAGACTTGCATGATACCTCCTAAACTGATTAATTATTTTTTTCCTTTAATTAATTAAACCGTTAAAAGCGTTTTTTCGTAATTTGGTTGCCATTGCATAACAGCAAAATGATTATTCGAAAGCTCTTTTACCTGATCAATCCATTTAACTTCGCTTTGCACTCGAGCCAGCAAACATGGATCAGTGGTTTGAGTTGCCAACATACTTTGGTTGACCACCCACCAAGTATGAGCTAGACTGGCTCGCTTCAAATCGTCATCTAACCGCATTGATTCATAAACCGGCGTGGCTTCTGGTAGCGTTACCATAACAATTTCAGTTTGCTTAGGATCTTGTAGTCTTGGTAACAGATTAACGACTGCTTGTGGGACGCTGCCGGAGGTATGGGCAACTTCTTGAGCATAGCTTTGGGTCGAGTTTAACAGTAAGAGTGTATGACCAGTCGGAGCCGTATCAACCACAACGACGTCACTATCATTTTGGGCGACTAACTCAGCAAAAGCTCGGAAGACAGCAATTTCTTGAGTACATGGTGAACGCAAATCTTCAGCGACATAATCAACATCATTAGACTTCATGGTCTTTTTAGCAGTAGTGAGAACTTCGTTTTGATATTCTTTTAAAGACTTTTTCTCATCAATATGGCTCACCTTGATCAGCGGACTTGTGATTTTGAAGTATTTCAAATGATCAGCTGGGTCAGTGGTAGCCAAGTGCACGGTTTTGTGTTGAGCAGCTATCTTTTGGGCAATTTGAACGGCAACGGTTGTTTTACCAACGCCACCTTTGCCCATGGTGAAGATAATTTTTTTATTTGACTGCACTAAATTCTTCACGACAACATCCAGATCAGGAAAGTGACTAGCAGTAACCGGTTCCTCAGTGATTTGCGGCTGCTGGTCTTTCAATAGTAGTCGTAAATTAGCTAATCCCAATACGTTGTATGCTCGCAATGGGATTGCTAACTTGGGTAGCTGGTCTAAAGTGACTGGCATATTCTGCAAATCAGCTTGCTGTTGTTTAAAAATAGTCTGAGAAACTGCGTCGGTTGGCTGATTTAAGATACCGTTAATGATTAGTTGCTGGTTCTTAATGTTTAAGGCTGCCAACTCATGTGAAGCGCGTTGTGCCTCCAGAAGGGCGCCTTTTTGTGGTCGGGTAACTAAAAACAAAGTCGTCGCTTGAGGATTGCCTAAAGTTTCAACCGCTTTTTGATACATAGCTTTCTTATCATTTAAGCCAGCTAGTTGGCCGAGACAGGATGCACCACGATCATTCTTATCCAGGTAATTACTCCAAGCAGAAGGCAATTGCAGCATTCTTAAGGTATGGCCGGTCGGCGCGGTAACAAAAATAATATAGTCAAATTGCTGATTAATCTTGGAACTAGTTAGAAAGTTGGCAAATTCATTAAATGCAGCAATTTCAACCGTACACGAGCCTGATAATTGTTCAGCCATATTCTGAATGGCTTCTTTGGGCAACACGCCTCGATAAGGTTGAATAACCTGCTCGCGATACTCGTTCGCAGCAATGACCGGATCAAAGTTGGCAGCAAACAAACCGGAAATGTTTGGAATCGGCTTTGGCTGATTGGTTAAACTAACTTTAAAAACGTCCTGCAAGTTACTAGCTGGATCAGTGGAAACGATCATAACTCGGTGACCAGCATCAGCTAAGCTAATTGCAGTGGCACTGGCAACCGTGGTTTTGCCAACCCCACCCTTGCCGGTAAAAAATAGGTACTTGGTTAAATTAATCTCTTGTGGCGAATACTTTTCCATCATTTTTCAGCTCCTTATATAGACACGCGTCTATGTATTGCTTAAAAAAACTTAATTGGCAACATCTTTTTCACAATCAGACCGTTGGCAAAGGCAGTGCTCATCAGCGGCTAACAGTTGGTCGGTATTCTGTTTAAACTCTTGGACAAACCTTTTTTGTAGGGAATAGTGTTGCCATTTCCCATCCTTTACCGCAAACACAATACCTGCATTTTGCAAAACCTTCATATGATGAGACAAAGTGGGTTGAGAAAAATCAAAATGCTGGAGGATATCACAAGCACAAAGTGATCCACATGAAAGCAGATCAATGATTTTTAGGCGGTTCGGGTCAGCCATTGCTTTTAGCATTTGAACGTAATTTTGATAATCCATTTTTTCTCCTTCCATTACATAGACAATCATCTATGTATAGTATAAGAGCTACTCCAATGGCTTGTCAACTTTGTTAAAACTAAAGGTCGTAAATCTTTTTTGGAATCCATAATATTTAGAAGTCAGTTGTGAGAAGCAGATGGGTCATCTTTTCTTTTAAGCTTTTTTAGTTTTAACCGATTCACTTCGCGGTAAAAAGTTCCTGAGGAAATTTGGTTGGTGGCCAAAATTTCTTTAACTGAATAGTCACCACTTTGATACATCCGAATGGCAATATCCAACTTTTCTTGGGCGATTCGTGGTCGGCCAACTGTCACGCCACGCCGACGACTGGCCGCAATCCCTTCTTTAACCCGATCAGCTAATAAATTCCGCTCCAGTTCCGCAATCACACTCATCATTTGCAGCATGGCTCGACCAGTTGGGGTCTCGGTGTCCATCTGCTCCTTTAAAGAAACAAACTTAATTTGTTTTTGGTGCAGTAATTGAATCAGATTTAAAATGTCCAACGTATTGCGGCCCAAGCGGGAAATACTTTCAACGACCACGACATCATGAGCCCGAATGGTTTGGAGAAGCTGGGTAATTCCCGGTCTTCTTTGCCGGGTCCCGGTAAACTTTTCTTGAATGATTTTTTCGGCACCATAAGCCATTAATTGATCAATTTGGCGATTGAGATTCTGATCATCTTTTGAAACCCGTGCATATCCAATAATCATGAGTGACTCCTTAGTTTTTTGATAGCCAGGGTAAATTTAGCTATCTTTTGGCAATGGTTTATTATAAACTTTTTGATAATGAGTTTTTGAAAACTCAAAACCCGGTTAAATCAACCTAATCAAAGTATAGCGAAACCTTTCCAAAAACTATAGTTTTTTAAAAACATTGGAGAATAATATGCCGACTAACCCGCATCACCAACAAAGCTTCGGAACTTTTGAGGGCATCTCTTCTGCCGATCAACTGCGGCTGTATTTTCAATTAACTGATTTTGATCGCGCGTTAATTGATGAAATGCGTTCCGCAACGACTAAATTAGGCTTTGCCGTTCAATTGAGCTCAGTTAGATTTTTAGGAACTTTTCCAACTAATCTACAACAAGTCCCAGCTGAGGTAATTGATTATTTAGCTAAACAGTTAACTATTGATGGTCGGGCATTAGCAGGCTACACGCGAAAAATGACCATTAGCCAACATATGGCGCTGATTAAGCGAAAATATCATTATCAAGCCTTTACTGATCCCGCGGTCAAAGCGAGCCTGAACGACTGGCTGCTTGAGCGAGCGCGTTTTACAAACGAAACCGAAAAACTACTTTTTGATATGCTGCTAAAAAAATGTTTGGATGAAAAAATTCTCTTACCAGGGGTGACCACCTTTGAACGCTTTGTTAATGGGGTCACGGAGGTTGCCGCCGACCTTTTGGATAGTCAATTAGTGGCCGTCCCTTCAGCGGAAGAAACGGACCGACTTTTAAATCTGTTAACTGCCGTTGGGGAACCCATCTATGGGGCCACCATTAAAATGGATCTCTTAAGAAATCCTTTGATGGATGAAAGCCGCAAAGAAATTAACCGTGGCTTTACTCGATTAAAACAGTTTCAACAATTTAAAACTGAGGATTGGCAATTAGGCGCAATTCCAGCAGGAAAGTTAAAGAATCTGGCCAACTATGCTTTTAAAGCCAAGGCCAGTCTGATTAAACGGATGTCCGTCAAAAGACAAACGGCGTTATTGGTCGCTTTTGTTTCCGAGTATCGCAAACGAGCGATGGATGAACAATTACTAGCTCTTTCACGCTTCTACGAGACGCTTTTTAAACGGGCCAAAAATAAAGAAGCCAAGGAACGGCTGCGAACCATTAAAGATTTTGATCATGCAGCTTTAACGCTCTCCCAGATTGTCAGGTTATTGATGGACGAAACGATCAGCAGTCAAGATCTCAGAAACAAAGTTTTAGCAACTTATCCACCTGAAATAATTGAGTCAGCCGTTACCCAGGTTAATCAGTTAGTGCGTAATGAGCGAGAACCAATTGCCATTGAAGAACTGTTAAATGCTTATCGAAAATTCCGGAAATTCATTCCGGATATTTTAGCCACTATTGTTTTTGAAGGGACTACCAATGGCCAAGATTGTCTGATGGTTGGGGAGTTTATTCGCCAACGGTTTCCGCGCCCGGTTACCTATCGGATGTTTGAACAGATCGTCGAAAAACTACCGAAAAAATGGCGTTATTATATTCGTGAGAACCCCCAAGTAACCAATCAGTGTGTGTTGATTGCCGGCATCGAGCTTCTGGTTCATGGTCTTAAGCGTCATGATATTTACGTCCGGCAAAGTAATCGCTATCTTGATCCCATGGCCTGCTTAATTGATAAGTCTACTTGGCGTCAACAAAAGGCCGTTTTGATTCAACAACTTGATTTACCGCAGACTGGTCAAGCAGCCGTTGAAGCGGTGAAACAGGATTTAGCTTTATCCT
This sequence comes from Liquorilactobacillus satsumensis, assembly GCF_964065465.1. Lineage (NCBI taxonomy): Bacteria > Bacillati > Bacillota > Bacilli > Lactobacillales > Lactobacillaceae > Liquorilactobacillus > Liquorilactobacillus satsumensis. The sequence continues at coordinate 7,304 of NZ_OZ061607.1, read as the reverse complement.
ATGCCGAGGCCCTAAAAAATTGGGCTGATTCAGAAATGGCCCAGGTCAAAGAGGTTGACGGCCAAGAAAAAATTATTGTGGCCAAATTACGCAAAGTCCGTGAACAAAAGGACGAAGCGGCCTTTAAAAGTCGGGTTCGGCATTTAATTCCCAAAATTGATTTATCGGATATTCTCTTGGAGGTTAACCAACAGTTACAGTTAACACAATGTTTTAGTCACGTTAGTGAAAGTGGGACGAAGATGAAACACGTTGATATTAGTATTTTAGCGGTTTTATTAGCTGAGGCTTGTAACATTGGCCTTTCGCCAGTGGCTAAAAACAGTTCAAATAGTCTAAAATACGATCGGTTAATGTACGTGGACCATCAATACTTGCGAATTGATACCCTTGCCGCCGCCAATCGCCGCATTATTAACGCGCATAAAAAATTAAAAAGTGCGCTCATCTGGGGCGACGGTCAAATGGCTTCGGCCGATGGCATTCGTTACGTTACCCCCCAAAGGTCTTTATATTCTCGTAGCAATCCAAAATACTTTGGCCGCGGTCGCGGGGTTACTTTTTACAATTTTGTTTCTGATCAATATATCGGCTTTCATGGCATGGTGGTTGCAGGGACCTTACGAGATTCTCTCTACCTATTAGAAGGCTTTTTAAATCAAGGCAGCAGTTTGGAACCCACTCAGATTATGACCGACACCGCCGGTTATAGCGATTTAGTCTTTGGCTTATTTGGCCTATTAGGTTTTCAGTTCAGTCCCCGAATTGCTAATAGTCAGGGAACCAAGCTATGGCGGATTGATTCGACCGCTGATTATCAAGTCTTAAATGGGGTGTCTCAAAACCGCATTAATTTAAGGTTGATTGAAGAACATTGGGAGGATATTTTACGCGTGGCCGGTTCGTTAAAGTCTGGTAAGGTCAATGCGACAGAATTAACTCAGGCCTTGCAACGTGAAGGCCACCCAACCGCTTTGGGTAAAGCGATTACTGAATACGGCAAAGTCTATAAAACGAAACATCAATTACGCTATCTTTCAGATGAGATTTATGCGCGTCAAATTTTGGAACAGCTAAATAAAGGTGAAGCTCGGCACGCGCTTTGTCGAAACATCTTTTATGGTCGGAAAGGGAAGCTTTATCAAACGTATTTTGATGGTATGGAAGAACAACTAAACGCTCTCAGTTTAGTCACGAATGCCATTATTTATTGGAATACCGTTTACCTGGAAAAGATTGTGACGCAGATGCAATCAGAAGGGTTTGATTGTTCTGACGACATGATCGGCAAATTATCGCCACTGATGTTTGAACACATTAACTTTGTCGGTAAGTACACGTTCCAATATAATGAAGCGTTAGAAAATGGTCATTTAAGACCATTGGATGAAGCAGACGAAAAATAAGATTGTTCGGTTTTTAAAGTCTACCGCTACTTTTCGTATGGATGTTCCATTGACCCCAGGTTTTAGAAGATTTTCAGTTAGGGGGCTTGAAAAGGTAAAAAGGGAGGCTGGAATTGCCTTGATGGCAATGAATATTAGAAAATTGGTGGCGAAGAACACCAATTATAATTATTTTATAACACAAAAGAAGAGATTAGTGAAAATCAAAGAACGATTTTCACTAATCTCTTTTGTTTTGAAGGACTTATGGCACGGACCCTCTTCATAACGTGTAACCCTAAATAAAAATGCTCCTATGATGATATTTTACCAAACTAGCAAAACTAGTCCGGAATCTCATCATAAGAGCATGTATACTTGTGTATAGTAAGTTTGCTGAACTGCAACAAATACAGGAGGAACAAATGTTTTTAGCAATGAGAGAGATTAAAAAAGAAAAACTACGGTACGGCTTGATTCTAACAGTCGTCGTCTTAATCAGTTATTTGATTTTCATTTTAAGTGCCCTGGCGCTCGGGCTGGCAACAGCTAACACCGCTGCGGTGGACAGCTGGCAGTCTAAGTCCTTTGTAATGACCAAAGACGCTAATGGCAATGCCGGACAGTCATTACTGACAACGAAACAGGTGGATCAGTTAAGCGACGACAAAACCGCAACACTTGGCATTACACCAGTTAATATGAAAATTGGCGGAAAACGTGAATCCGCACAATTCGTTGGGATGAATAACGACGAGTACATCGCTAAAAACCTACAATTAACCAAGGGGCACTTGCCAAAGGCAGCTAACGAAGTCGTCCTCGCTGACTCAGTTGATAAGGATATTAAGGAACTAAAGTCACTCAATAATTTTTTTGGAACTAAAGTATAGGACGCTTGACTAAGTCCAGCCAATAACCCCCAAAAAACAGCCATAGGTGCTAAAGATAATGTATTTAAATGTCCTTTGGTTACCAACAAAATTGTACCGATCATTGCAATAATAATTGAAATACAGTCTATTCTACGGGGAAACTTTAATTGTCTTAATGCAATAAAAATTATAATGAACAGTGGACCAGTGAATTGTAAAATAGTAGCAGTTGCAGCATTCCCATACTTAATTGCCATAAAATATGTGAACTGTGATGGAAGCATTCCCAAAAATGAAAAGGCTAACAGTAACATAACACTATTTTTATTTTGCCAAATATTTAATATAGGCTCCTTTTTAATAAATAATACAAACGCCAATAGTAAAAAACCTGATGTTAATAATCTTATACCTACCAACCACTGTGGAGATAGACTATAATTATTAAATAAAAATTGAGCTACCGTCCCTGCAGCGCCCCAAAAAAATGCACCAATGATTGCTAACCAAATGCCTACTGTTCTATTTTTCACTATTTATTCTCCAATTAATATTATTACGTTTAATTCAATTTCCACTTGATTTTATTTATTTTGTTTTTTTTGGTCGTGATACGTTTTTGACTAACTAATTTCATGGATATTTCTTCGCAATTAATTGGCTTAGTATCAAATAATCAATATCAGTATCTTTATATCCCAACCTATTTAGCTGTTCTTTTTTAACTCTGGGTTGTTTCAAATCTGGGTTAATCTTTTTCTTTGTTTTTTCGCACATCTAAACCTTGAATAGCATTATCATACGTCCACTGTTTAATTTTTGTCATATCATTGGTACGATAATAATCAGCAATTAACTCATTCCATTTATCCCACTTATCCAAAGGAACGTTAATCAAACCAGCACCACCATCAATCATAATTTTATTAGCACTTAAAGTAGCTGTTCTTTTGTTACCATCCCAAAAGATTTGTTGGCGCATATTATGATACATGACTGTCAGAGCCTTATCAGTAGTTGTTATCTGTGAATCAGTCAATATTTTTTGTAAAAAAACTTGTTCCTGTTGTTCATCAATTAATGGTGGTTCAAAAAATTCTTCACCACCTAAATTAACCCCACCTTGACCCTGTCGTAAATCACCAGGAACTAAGGCATCTTCCGCCGCCACAATTTTGTTAATCTGCTTTTCCATTGCTAACGTTAAAGGTTCATCTTGGACAGTCACATACTGCCAACCACGCTTTAAATTAACAATAGTTAAAACATCTTCTACTGGCACCCCTGCAACACTCATACCATCCATAATAGTTTGTGTTTGCGGTAAAGTGGTATTAACCCCCTCAAAACGAGCATTCGTATGCACTAACTTTGTAAAATTCGAGCGTGCAAAACGTCGGTTCTCTTCAGAAGTAAAACAATACTTATCGATATACTTTTGTATTTCATTCATCTTCTAACCCCCTTTCTACGTTATAATTTCCATATAAAAAAAATGAAAAATAAACTTACTATCTTTATACAATGTATTGAATTTTTATTCTGTTGAAATTTAAAAGTTTACATAATCCCGATTAGAAAAAGTAACTATATCCCTATTACCAACCTCTATCTAACAATTTAATTCATTCTATTTTTTCACAAACTAAACATAAATTGGTATACCTCTAAACTACTTAATTTAACAACCTTTTGACTTTGTGAATTTCATTATATATTTGTTCAAATTTTTTCAATATATTCAACAATATTCATTGACAACTGGAATGTAGACTGCTTTACTTTTGAGATGGTAGTTCTGAACGAAAGCAAAATTTTTCCCTTGTTTTTGAAAGAGAAAAATTTAATCTACTTTACTTTCTCGAAGTATAGTCGTCACTCATTTAACAATCAATTTCTAGCATTTCTGCTAATCATGTAACTTTCAACTGCGTATCTATCTACTAAAAAACGCCCTAGCAGACGTCATAATCATTATTTTTATTTGTTCGATCATGACAGTTACATGATTCTGTATTTCTACCGTTTTACCACCAACCTTTTAATAGTAGTTTCTAGCCTACAAGCAAGGTCAAGCTTGCCCTTAAAACTGGATTGTTCAATCTTAAGAGCACTCAATTTTTTTTGTGAAGTAGTCGCTGAGTTCACGACTTGTCTACTTGAATTACTTTCAACTGTAAGCAGCTGTCACATATCGAAATATGAAACCTACAATATACTAGCATTACCTACTTAGCTTGTCTCCTAAGTCTTTGAAATCACACACATTTACAATATCGGTAAAATATTGTATAATACAACTACATAATATTGAATTTGGTTGCTGTCTGATACGCCAATATCAGGTGGCTTTTCTTTTTATGAAGGTTATCTCTTTTGAGATAGCCTTTTTTCTATGCTTAAAATATACACCCTTACAGCCTTTTTGTAAAGCTAAAATGCAAAAAATCTCCTTTTTACAAAAAGTGTACTAATCTCTTATTCTCCTAATCTCTTTTTCTCCTAATCTCTTTTTCTCTTAAGAGACTATTCTCCTTTTCTCCTAATCTCCTTTTCTCCTTTTTTTATTAAAAAAGCCTATCTAAGAACAATTACAAGCCGAAAAGTCTCCTTTTCTCCTAATCTCCTTTTCTCTTAGTGTATTATTCTCCTAGTCTCTTATTCTCTTTTTCTCCTAAGAGACTATTCTCCTTTTCTCCTTTAGACAAAAATATCAAAAGGAGATTTATTACATTTTATTTTACATTCCCTTATAATTGAGTTATATTTATTTTTGGAGGTGGCATAATGACATATACGATCATAAATGCCCAGCAAAAGGGCGGAGTAGGAAAAACAACTGATACTGTAATGGAAGCTATAGTAGCTGCTACTATATTTAATAAAAAAGTTCTAGTTATAGATACTGATCTACAAGGAAATGCAACTCAATTCTTGTCAAAAACATTTGGAAATCCTGAAATACCGAATACATTAATGGCTTGTTTAGAAAAAGAAGATTTATCTCTAGGCATTGTTAATTTATCACCTAAAATTGATATGATTGGTTGCGATTATGATATGCGTAACTATACAGAGTTTTTAGACAAAAAATTTAAATCATTAGCTGACAAAACATTTTATCTGAAAAAGCTTTTAGACAAAATAAAAGATTCTTACGACTTCATTTTTATTGATGTTCCACCATCAACGGATATTAAAGTTGATAATGCAATGGTTTGTGCTGATTACGTTATCGTTATTCAAGAGACCCAACAATTCTCTTTTGATGGTTCAAAACGCTTAATACTTACATATTTACAAACACTAGTTAATGATTTTGGAGATTTAATCAATGTACAAGTTGCTGGTGTGTTACCAGTCTTATTGCAGGCACGTAGGCCTCTACAGCAAAAAATAGTTGATGAAACTATTGAATATTTTGGACGTGATAATGTATTTAATAATATTATTAATAACCATGCCAGATTAGAATGGTATACAGCTCAAGGGGTTCAATTTGAAGATTATCATGATAAGCGAATATTTTCACTGTATGCTGATATATTTAATGAACTTCTAAAACGTATTGAATCGTTTGAAAGCACTGGAGATGTTGAAGGTTTCCATTATGAACATGAATTCATTAATGGGAATAGACTAACTGAAAAGGGAAAGAAGTTGAAATTAGATGGCTTTACTGAAAAGGGATAATAATGTACAACCGAATATCAAAAACACTGCTGATGTTAGTAGAGACTTGTCAATAAAAAAAGAATATAAAGCTACTGAACGAAAAACAATTAAAGTTGATCCACCAGTTTATGATTTAATCAAAAGTATGTCCATTGTTACAAACACAAAAATGTATGATTTAGTTAAACAAATGTGTGAGGTTTATCTGGACAATAATGTATCGCAACGCCAAAAAGAAACAATATTACTAATGATCAAAGAAAACGAGAAATAACCTTTATATGGTAGATTGTAAAATTAATCCGAACGCTGTTCGGACAAAAAAGATCAGCTTCCTTTAAAATGGTGTTTACCACAAACCCATCTTTTAGGAGCTGATCTTTTGTCTAGTATAACCTATTCTGAACGAATTAAAATCGAAACCTTTTGTGAACTAGGGCTGTCCAATATCCAAATGGGCGTTCGGCTGAACCGATCACCGTCAACAATTTCTTATGAATGGCAGATTGCAAGAAATAATTTGAACGAATTTAATGACGTAAATTAAGCAAGAAGATCTCGATTGGTGTATGCCAATTAAGACATTTAAGTGGCCGTGAATTCAGATACCAATTAATTTGAACCAGTTGGTAATCACTTAGTTCTTCAATGGCTTGGCCTTTGGGAATAAAGCGCCGCAAAACTCGGTTACGGTTCTCATTACTGCCTCTTTCAAGCGGTGAATAGGCATGGGCAAAATAAACCTGTGTACCAGTTCGCCGTTCAATTGTCTGATAGTTAGCGAACTCTTTACCATGATCTACGGTAAGCGTCTTGAGCTTGTCTTGAAGTTGACTAGCTAGTTCAAGTACGGCTTGAGTCATGGACTGACTGTCGCGACCATGGAGCCGTTTAAGAATTGTCAGGCGACTCTTACGCTCCACAAAAGTAGCCACAGCTTGACCTTTACGTTTACCAGAAAGTACGGTATCAGCTTCAAAGTGGCCGAATTCCTGGCGAGTTTCGACTTTATGAGGCCGCTCCTCAATGGAGCGGCCGTGATTGAACGTACCACGCTTTTCTTTAGCATGATGACGACGAATTCCATGATCAGGCAAATCGGGCAACTGTATATCAAGCCATCCTTGATTAATCCAGTTATAGACCGTCTTGTAGGCAATCCCCACCACATGGGCAACTCGTTCAGGGGACCACTTCTGGACTTGAATCTTTTCCTCGATCAAGTGTTTAAGGTTTTTAGTGAGCGAAGACTTCCGCCCCCGTTGACTAACCTTTCGTTCAAAGTCAGTTTGCGCTAGCTCAGCCTGGTACTCACCATTTAGTCGGTGAAGTTCGTTAAAGATGTATCGCAAGGGACGTCCTTCATTAT